>NZ_JBEXSX010000003.1:0-275419 GCF_040613835.1 Streptomyces sp. NPDC006207
CCTCTTTCCCTACACCCCGCCCTTCCGATCTTGACCGGCCGGGGCCGGTCACCGCACCGCACGGCGGGAAGGGCGCCCTCAGCCCACCGGGCCGTCCCCGCCCTCCACCGAGGACCGTGGCGCGCCCGGCTGGGCGGCGGGCGGTGTCCCCTGCGGGACGGCGGGCGGTGCGGAGGGACGGACCTCCGGTGACGCACCCGGCTTGGCCGCCGGAGGCGCGGAGGGCCGGCCGGCCGGTGACGCACCCGGCTTGGCCGCCGGAGGCGCCGACGGGGCGGCGGGAGGCGCGGAGGGGGCAGCGGGTGCAGCGGGGCCGGCGGGCTCCTTCACCCCCGTCCAGTCGGGGGCCGGCCAGCCGCGCCACGGCGAGTACGCGGGGTTGACCACGCACCGGGCCGTGAGCTCGGCCTTGGTGGCCTTGTCCACCGGGCAGGCCTTCACGACGAACTGGCGGGCGATGCCCCCGGGGAAGACCACGCCGGTACGGGCCGAACGCAGTTCACGGGTACCGAGGGTCTCGTCGAGCTCGATGCCGCCAGGGGCGTCGATGTAGTAGTGGTAGGCGGCCGTCTGCTGCCGCAGGGCCTCGCGGTCGTAGGTGGTGGCCACGAACGGCGAGGGTTGCTCCCGGCGGGCGTAGGCCTGCAGGTCGTACTCGCCGTCGCCCACGTCCTCGGGACGCAGGCCGTCCTTGAAGACGGTCTCCGGAGGGCGGTCGTCGCCACGGAAGAGGGCGTTGCAGTTGGAGCGCCAGGCCGGCTCGTCGGGCCTGATCCGGTCGAGGTCGACGCTGGTGTCCGCGGCGGCGTAGAGCCGGTCGGGAACGACGGGGCACCATTCGGGGACGGCCGGGTCGCGTGGAAGACCCGGGGCGACGGCCGCGGCGGCCGTGCAGACGGGGAGTGCGAGCACCCCCAGGGAAAGGGCGGCGGCGCAAAGCCGGCGCAGCGTGCGCAGTGCGATCATATGCCCACGATCACCCCGGTATCGCCCGGTCGCCGGAATGGTCACCCTTGTCGGCGTGTCCCGCCGGAAGACGAAAGAGGCCCCTGCGCATCGTTGTGGGACGCTGCTGGGGCCTCTCGATTCGTCGTGGAGCCAGGGGGTGTGATCCACGACGCCATGGGACGACCGAGCCCGGGTCATGGGGGTCGTTGCTCCACAACTATACGAGACATCGCAGCTGAAACCTCACGATGTGGGAGTGAGGTGGGACACTGACCTTGTAAACGCAGGTTAGCTGTTCATTTGGCGTTCACCGGTCCATGACCCGCATTTCGAACCAGGTGGTCTTGCCGCGTGGCAGCAGATCCACCCCCCAGCGGTCGGCGAGCTTGTCGATCAGGAAGAGACCCCGCCCGCTCACGTCCATCTCGCGCACCGGCATCAGGCAGGGCAGCGCCCGCGAGGGGTCGCGCACCTCCACCCGGATCCAGCCGCGGCGGCGCAGCATGCGCAGGCCGAAGGTACGGGCCCCGGTGTGACGCACGGCATTGCCGACGAGTTCGGAGACGAGTAACTCGACGACGTCGTTGAACTGGGGCAGACCCCAGAGCCGGAGCACCGAACGGCTCAGCCGCCGGGCTGTGGCCGCGGACTCGGGGCGCGAGGAGAGCCGCACCTCGTCCACGGAGGGATTCCCCAACAGATCGAGGGACGTCGCCGCCAGATCGTCGACCGCCGTGGGCGGCCACCCCGCCGCCGGGACCGTTACCCGCTGCGGCTGCTCAGATGCTCCCTGCTGCCCCGCCATGCTCTCATGATGGCCGTACGCGACGGCGGTTCGGGGCGGATCGGGGGAATTGGCGGGGCGGAACGCGTCATTCCGAGTTGCCGTACTGGCATATGTCAAGGGCAATGATGGATCTCACACAACCCTTCCCACCTGCGCGAAGGGGGCGCCGACGACGAACGGTCGAGGAATCCGGCGCAGGTCGCCTTAAGGTCCTCTTAAGGTCGGCTTAAGGCGACCCGACAGGCGCCGGCTGTCACTCAACCGGGTTGGGTCTAGCGGAACTTCGCCTTGCCCGGACCCTCCTCGACGAAGCTGCGCATGCCCGTCGTACGGTCCTCGGTCGCGAACAGCCCTGCGAACAGGTTCCGTTCGATGGTGAGGCCGGTCTCCAGATCGGTCTCGAGACCGGCGTCCACGGCCTCCTTGGCGGCGCGCAGCGCCAGCGCCGGCCCCCGGGCCAGCCGCTCGGCCCAGGCGCGGGCCTCGGCGTACACCTGCCCGGCCGGGACCACCTTGTCCACCAGGCCGATGGTGAGCGCCTCGTCGGCCTTGACCATCCGGCCGGTGAAGATCAGGTCCTTCGCCTTGGCGGGACCCACCAGGCGCGACAGCCGCTGCGTGCCGCCCGCGCCGGGGATGAGGCCGAGCAGGATCTCCGGCTGGCCGAGCTTGGCGTCCTCCGCGGCGACCCGGACGTCGGCGCAGAGCGCGAGTTCGCAGCCGCCGCCGAGGGCGTAACCGGTCACGGCGGCCACCACCGGCTTGGGGATCCGGGCGACCGCCGTGAAGGAGTCCTGCAGTGCGCGGGACCGCACGGCCATGGCCTCGTAATCCATGACCTGCATTTCCTTGATGTCCGCGCCCGCCGCGAACACCTTCTCGCCGCCCCAGATCACGACGGCCCGTACGTCCTCGCGCCGGGAGGCCTCCTCCGCCACTTCGCGGAGCCGGTCCTGGGTCGCGACGTCCAGGGCGTTCATCGGGGGGCGGTCCAGGCGGATGGTGCCGACACCCTCGTCGACCTCGAGATTAACTGTCATGGCCGACGAGGGTATCCGTGAACGCCCGTTTACGCTGCGACGTGCCTCACGGGGCGCGTCAGGAGGCGGGGGTCCACTGGCTCCACGGCAGGTTCCAGCCGTTGAGCCCGTTCCACCACTGCACGGTCTTGTCGTGGGAGTTCTTGACCTGCACGACGTCACCGATCATCGAGTTGTTGTAGAACCACGAGGACGGGGTGTCGCCGTTGCCGCCGCGCACGTCCCGCAGGCCCACGCAGCCGTGGCTGACGTTGGCGTTGCCGAAGGTGCCGGGCGAGGCCCAGTAGTTGCCGTGGATGAAGGTGCCCGAGGTGGTCAGGCGCTGGGCGTTGGGCACGTCCTTGATGTCGTACTCACCGCCGAAGCCCACGGTGTCGCCGTTCATGCGGGTCACCTTGTACCGCTCGGTGATGACCATCTTGCCGTTGTAGGTCGTCGTGCCGGGCCCGCCCGAGGTGATCGGGATGGTCTTCAGCAGGCTGCCGTCGCGGTAGACCTTCATCGTGTGCTTGGCGGCGTCGACGATGCTGACCTGGCTGCGGCCGATGGTGTAGTGCACGTCCTTGGACTGGGTGCCGTAGACGCCCTTCGCGCCCTCGACCCCGTTCAGCCGCAGGGAGAGCGTGATCTTGGTGCCCTTGGCCCAGTACTTCTCGGGACGGAAGTCGACGCGCTGGTCGCCGTACCAGTGGCCGACGACGGGGACCGAGGGGTTCGCGGTCACCTCGATCGCTTCCTGGACCGCCTTCTTGTCGGTGATCGCCCGGTTGAACTTGAGCGAGACCGGCATGCCGACGCCGACCGTCTGGCCGTCCTCGGGGGTGAAGAAGCCGATGAAGGTGTCCTTCGGGGTGACCGTGGTGAAGCTCGCGTGCTTGGCCGACTCGCGGCCCGCGCCGTCCTTGGCTATCGCGTCCACCGAGTACTCGGTGGAGGTGCCGAGCGTCTCGGTCGGCTCCCAACTGCTGCCGTCGGCGGATATCTTGCCCTCGACCGGGTCGCCCTTGCCGCTCTTGACCACGACCGAGGTCAGCTTGCCCTTGCCCGCGGTGACCTTGAGGTCCCCCGTCGTGGCCACCTCGTCGGCCCCGTCCTCGGGCGCGATGGTCACGACGGCCTGCGACTCGGTCGTGTCCCCCTTGCCGCCCTGCGAGGCCGAGGCACCGGGCCTGGCCTTGTCCCCGCCCTTGCTGTCGCCGCTGGCGCTGCCCCCGCACGCACTGACCAGGAGCAGCATCGCCCCCACCGCGAGGGCCAAGGTGGTCCGCCTTGCGCCCGGCGCGCCCTGTATCGCCTTCAACTCACGTCTCCCCAAAACCGGCCCGTGGCCCCGTGGCCCAAGGGTGAGTCCCCCTCACCTAGCGCTTAGAGAACCACACGGAACCGGTGTTGTGGATCCCGGTATTGTCACCGTTCCGTCCCAGTCGCGGGGCCCGCCCTCAGCCGCCGGCCGCCCACTGCTCCCAGGCCATGTTCCAGCCGCCCAGGCCGTTGTCGGGAGCGACGGTGCGGTCGTGGGAGTTGACGACGGTGACGAGGTCGCCGACGAGCGAGTGCGCGAAGAACCAGCCCGCCGGGGTGGCCGTCCCGCCGCCCTTCACGTCGAGCAGGCCGACGCAGCCGTGGCTGGTGTTGGCCGCGCCGAAGGTGCCGGGGGTGGCCCAATAACTGCCGTGCACGAAGGTGCCGGAGCGGGTGAGCCGCATGGCGTGCGGGACGTCGGGGATGTCGTACTCGCCGCCGAAGCCCACCGTGTCCCCGTTCATCCGGGTCAGCCGGAGCTTCTCGGAGATGACCATCGCGCCGTTGTACGTCGGGTTGGACGGGGCGCCCGCCGAGATCGGCAGGACGCGCGTGACCTGCCCGCCGCGGCGCACCGTCAGGGTGTGCGCGGCGGCGTCGACGGTGCTGGTCTGGTCCCGGCCGATGTCGAAGGTGACGTCCTTGGACTGCACCCCGTAGACCCCGGGGCCGGTCTCGACGTCGAGCAGCCGCAGCGAGAGCGTCACCTTCGTGCCGGGGACCCAGCGCTCGCGGGGGCGGAAGTCGAGGCGCCGGTCGCCGAACCAGTGCGGGGCGATCTCGACGGCGGGCGAGGAGGCGACGCGGACGGCGCGCTCGACGGCGGCGCGGTCGGTGACCGGCCGGTTGAAGTCCAGGGAGACGATCATGCCCGTGCCGACCGTCTGCCCGTCCTCGGGGGTGAAGTAGCCGATGAGGGTGTTCTTGGGGACGAGGGTGGTGAACACCTCGTGCTTGGCGGCGCGCCGGCCCCCCGTGTCCTCGGCGACGGCGTCCACCGTGTACTTCTCCGACAGCGACAGCCTGGACCGGGCGTGCCAGCGGGAACGGTCGGCGGTGAACACGCCCTCGACCACCTCCCCCTCCCCGTCCTCGACGTGCACGGAGGTGAGCAGGCCGTCCTCGGCCTCGACCGTCAGCGGGTCGTCCGCCTCCACGTCACGGGCACCGTCCCCCGGAGTGATCCTGATCCTCGCCTCGGACACCTTCGGGGTGTCGTCGGCCACCGCACCGCTGTCCGCCGGCCCGAACCCGAGCCCGCACGCCGTCAGCATCCCCGCCAGCCACATGGCGGTGGCAAGCCCCGCCCCCGCGCGCAGAGCGCGCCGCACCGCAGTCGTCACGCTCGGTCAACGACCGGACGGCCCCGGGGAAACGTCTGCGACGCGTCCGATCGATCACGCGTGTGACGCCGCAGGGTGAACGGGAAGGTAAAGCGGGAGGGCGCGACGCGCGCGCGGAGGGACACCGCGCCGCGCACGGGCACGGCCGGCGCCGGCCGGGTCCGGCGTCCCCCGAGCCGCAGGAGGCGAGCACGTGTCGGAGACGCGCGAGGACGAATCGGTCGACCGGGCCGGAAAGCTGCGCCCGAACGGCCACCGGACCGCCCCCGTGGCCGTGCCGCTGCCGCGCCCGGAGACCGCGCCGGCCGTGCCGGGGCCCGCCGGGGCCGGGGACACGCTGGTGTGGCCGGGCAGCCCGCAGCCCCTGGGGGCACGCTTCCACACCGGCCCCGACGGACGCCCGGGCACCAACTTCGCCCTGTGGGCGGGCGGCGCCGAGTCGGTGGAGCTGTGCCTGTTCGACGACGAGGGGGCCGAGACCCGGGTCCCCCTGACCGAGCTGACCCATGAGATCTGGCACGGCTTCGTGCCCGGGGTCCTGCCCGGCCACCGGTACGGCTACCGGGTCGGCGGCCGCTGGGACCCGTGGACCGGTGCCCGCTGGAACCCGGCCAAGCTGCTGCTGGACCCGTACGCGCGGGCGGTCGACGGCGACTTCACGCTGCCCCCCGAGGTGTACGGCCACGTCCGCGACTGGCCGGAGCAGGAGGTCGCCGACACCGTGCGGGACAACCGCGACTCGGCCCCGTACGTGCCCAAGGGCGTCGTGGTGGACGACGACGACCCCTGGACGGACGACCGCAGGCCCAAGACGCCCTGGGCCGACTCGGTCATCTACGAGCTGCACGTGCGCGGCTTCACCATGCGCCACCCCGGCATCCCGCCCGAACTGCGCGGCACCTACGCCGGGCTGGCGCACCCGGAGGCGATCGAGTACCTCACCGGCCTCGGCGTGACCGCCGTCGAACTGCTGCCGGTGCACCAGTTCGCGCACGAGGACCACCTGCTGCGCCGGGGCCTGCGCAACTACTGGGGCTACAACTCGATCGGCTACTTCGCCCCGCACGCCGGCTACGCCGCCACCGGCACCCGCGGACAGCAGGTGGGCGAGTTCAAGCGGATGGTGCGCGCCCTGCACGACGCGGGGCTGGAGGTGATCCTCGACGTCGTGTACAACCACACCGCCGAGGGGAGTGAGTTCGGGCCCACCCTCTCCCTGCGCGGCATCGACAACCGCGGCTACTACCGGCTGCCGGGCGACGCGCGCCGCTACGCCGACTACACCGGCTGCGGCAACACCCTCCACGTCGTCCAGCCCCAGGTGCTCCGGCTGATCACCGACTCCCTGCGCTACTGGGTGACCGAGATGGGCGTCGACGGCTTCCGCTTCGACCTCGCCGCGGCGCTCGCCCGGTCGATGCACGACGTCGACATGCTCTCCCCCTTCCTCGCCGTCATCGCCCAGGACCCGGTGCTGCGCCGGGTCAAGCTCATCGCCGAGCCCTGGGACGTCGGCTCCGGCGGTTACCAGGTCGGCGCCTTCCCGCCGCTGTGGACGGAGTGGAACGACCGCTACCGCGACACCGTCCGGGACTTCTGGCGCGGCACCCAGCACGACGTGCGCGACCTGGGCTACCGGCTGTCCGGCTCCAGCGACCTGTACGCCTGGGGCGGGCGCCGTCCGTACGCCTCGGTCAACTTCATCACCGCGCACGACGGCTTCACCCTGCGCGACCTGGTGAGCTACGAGCGCAAGCACAACGAGGCCAACGGCGAGGACAACCGCGACGGCACCAACGACAACCGCGCCTGGAACTGCGGGCACGAGGGCGAGACCGACGACCCGGCCGTGGGCGGGCTGCGCCGCCGTCAGCTGCGCAACATGCTCTCGACGCTGCTGCTGTCGACCGGCGTGCCGATGCTGGTGGCCGGTGACGAGACGGGCCGCACCCAGGGCGGCAACAACAACGCGTACTGCCAGGACAACGAGATCAGCTGGCTGGACTGGTCGCTGCCGCAGGATCCGGACTGGGCCTCGCTGCGCGAGCTGACGGCCCGGCTGATCGCGTTGCGTCGCGCCCACCCCGTGCTGCGCAGGAGGGCCTTCTTCTCCGGCCGGCCGCAGTCCGCCGAGGGCCTGCGGGACCTGGCCTGGTTCACCGCGCAGGGCCGGGAGATGACCGACGGCGACTGGTACAGCCCCACGTCCACGCTCGGGATGTACCTGTCGGGCGCCGACATCCCGCACCGCGACGCGCGCGGCCGCCCGGTCACCGACGACAGCTTCCTGGCGGTCTTCCACGCCTCGCACCGCCCGGTCCGCTTCACGCTGCCGGGCGGGCCGTGGGCCCGGGAGTACGAGCTGCTGCTCGACACCTCCCGTGAGGACCAGACGGAAACACCGGGCAGCCGGCACCGCGGCGGGAAGGCGCTGACCGTGCCGGGGAGGACGGTGCTGCTGCTGCGCGCCGTCTGAGGGACGAGACGCGGCGGCAAAGGTGTGGACTCGGCCGATTGGTCCAGTCCACACTGGTCGTCCGTGACCTCCGCACCCCCGCCCTCGCCGCCGTGCGCCTCCGGCCACGCCCTGCCGGCCACCCCCCGGGACCGCCTGTGGTCACGGGGGTTCAGCCTGTACTTCACCGCCCGCAGCGTCGCCATGCTCGGCGACTCGATGCTGCCCGTCGCCCTGTCGGCCGGGCTGCTCCAGCACGGTTACGGCGCCGGCGACATCGGCTACGCCATGGCCTCCTTCACCGCCTGCTTCGCCGGGCTGGTCGTCCTCGGCGGCGTGTTCGCCGACCGGTTCAGCGCCCGCGGCCTGATGATCGGCGCCGACCTGGCGCGGGTCGGCACGCAGTCCCTGGCCGCCTGGCTCTTCTTCTCGGGGCACGTCGTGCTCTGGCAGATCTGCCTGATCGGCGCCGTCAACGGCGTGGCGGGCGCCATGTTCCAGCCAGGGGTGGCCAGCACGGTGCCCCAGGTGGCACGGGACGTCCAGGAGGCCAACGGGGTGGTCCGCACCGCCGAGTCGCTGATGGCGCTGGCCGGCCCGGCGCTCGCCGGCGTGCTGGTGGCCTTCACCTCGGCGGGCGGGGTGTTCGCCGCGCACGCCGCCACGTACGCGGTGAGCGCCGTCTGCCTGCTGCTGCTCCGGCTGCCGGCCCGGACCGCGCGGGAGCCGCAGGACGCCGCCCGGCGCAGCAGCTTCCGGGCCGACCTGGTCGAGGGGTGGCGGGAGTTCCGGGCCCGCACCTGGATGTGGTCGGTGATCGTCATCTGGATGGGCTTCATGATCCTCGTCATGGGCCCGGTCACCCCGCTGGCGGCCGGCGAGATCCTGCCGGCGCACGGCCCGAAGGCGTACGGCCTGGTCTCCTCCGCCCTGGGGGCGGGCACCGCGCTCGGCGGGCTGCTGGCGATACGGCTGCGGCCGGCCCGGCCGCTGCGGGGCGGGGCCGTGGCGCTGTTCGGCTTCGCGCTCTACCCGGCCGCGGTCGGCGCCGGGCTGCCGGTGCCGGCGGTCGCGGCGGCGGTGCTGGTCGCCGGGACGGCCTGGGCGTTCTGGAGTGTGATGTGGGCCACCAGCGTCCAGACCCAGGTGCCCGGCGAGATCCTCAACCGCATCCACGCGTACGAGGTCGCCGGCTCGGTCGCCATGCTGCCCGTCGGGCAGGCCCTCGCGGGGCCGGCGGCGGGTGTCTTCGGGGCGCGCCCGGTGCTGGTGGCCGGTGGTGCGGTGACCCTGCTGGTGTGCGTGGCGCTGCTGGCGGTGCCCGCCGTGCGCGACCTCGGCCGAAAATCCGGATGAGGGTTGTCGGTGGTCGCACGTAGTCTCTGAAACGATGCCTGAGCCAACCAACCAACCCGAGCCCGATCGTTCCCGATCCGCCGTGCGCTCACTGCTGCGCCTGTGGCCGTACGTGAAGCCGATCAGCCACCGGCTGTTCGGTTCCGCGGGCGTGGCCGTGGTCGCGTCGTGCCTGGCGCTGCTGATCCCGCTGGTCCTGAAGTGGATCGTGGACGGCCCGGTCGCCGACCACGAGCCGTCAGGGGTGTGGCTCGGCGGCGGGCTGGTGCTGCTGCTCGGTCTCCTGGAGGCCGGGCTCTTCGGCGTACGGCGCTGGCTGGTGGCGCGCCCCATGGCCGCGCTGGAGGCCGGGATGCGGGCCGAGCTGTACCGGAGGCTGCAGCGCCTGCCGGTGTCCTTCCACGACCGGTGGGGTTCGGGCCAGCTGCTCTCACGGGCCACGAACGACCTGCAGATCCTGCGGATGTTCCTGACCTTCCCGATGGTCTTCCTGGCGGTCAACACGGCCACCATCGCGGCGGGCTTCGGCATCCTGTTCGTGCAGCGCTGGTCGCTGGGGCTGATCCTGCTGGGCCCGGTCGTGCCGCTGGTGATCCTCTGCTCGTACTTCGAGGCGCGCTACCAGGTCGCCTCCCGCACCGCGCAGGACCAGGTCGGCGACCTGACCACGCTGGTCGAGGAGTCGGTGCTCGGCATCCGCATCATCAAGGCCTTCGGCCGGCACCGCAGCCAGGCCGACGCCTTCCGTCGGCAGTCGCGCGAACTGCGCGGCACCGAGCTGCGCAAGGCCGGGCTGCTGGCGGACCTGTGGATGGTGATCACCGCGCTGCCGGACGTGGCGCTGGGCGCGGCGCTGGTCCTGGGCGCGGTGCAGGTCGCCGACGGCGACCTGTCGGCGGGCACGCTGGTCGCCTTCCTGTCCACGGCGCTCGCGCTGCGCTGGCCGGTGGAGTCGCTGGGCTGGCTGCTCTCCTTCAGCAACGAGGCGGCCACCGCCGCCGACCGCGTCTTCGAGGTCCTGGACACCGAGATCCCGCCGGAGACCGGCTCGGGGACGGGGACCGGCCCGGTCGACGGCGAGGACGGGCGGCCCGCCGACGGCATCCGCTTCAGCGCCGTGCGCTTCCGCTACCCCGACGCCCCCGAGGGCAGCCCCGACCTGCTCACCGGGATCGACCTGCACATCCGCAGCGGCGAGACCGTGGCGCTGGTCGGCGCGACGGGCAGCGGCAAGACGAGCCTGACCTCGCTCATCCCGCGGCTGTACGAGCCGACCGGCGGCCGCATCACGCTGGACGGCACCGACGCCGCGCAGCTCACCCGGTCCGCGCTGCGCTCCCTGGTCGCGACGGCCTTCGAGGAACCGACCCTGTTCTCCGCCAGCGTGCGGGAGAACGTGCTCATGGGCGCTCCCGACGCAGGCGAGACGGACCTGCTGCGGGCGCTGGAGATCGCCCAGTGCGACTTCGTCCACAAGCTGCCGCAGGGTGTGGACACCCAGGTGGGAGAGCAGGGCCTGAGCCTGTCCGGCGGTCAGCGGCAGCGGCTCGCACTGGCCCGCGCGGTCGTCGGCCGCCCCCGCTTCCTGGTGCTGGACGACCCCCTGTCCGCGCTCGACGTGCACACCGAGGCCCTCGTCGAGGCGGCCCTGCGCCAGGTGCTGGCCACCACGACGGCGCTGGTGGTCGCCCACCGCCCCTCCACGGTGATGCTCGCCGACCGGGTGGCGCTGCTGTCGGAGGGCCGGGTCACCGCGGTCGGCACCCACCAGGAGCTCCTGTCCTCCTCCGCGGTCTACCGCCGCCTGATGTCCGGCCAGGACGGGAGCGCGCCCGCCGCGCCGGACCGTCCGCAATTCGAAGGGAGCAGCACCCGATGACCTCCGTCGCGGAGTCGCAGCCTGCCGAACAGTCGGCCGACGGGGAACCGGCGGGGCACCGGGAGACCGAGGAGGCCCGGGAGGCCCGGCAAGCCCGGGAGGACGACCTCTTCGACCGGGACCGGCTCCCGGCGCCCGATGGGGCGTCACGCGCCCTGCTGCGGGAACTGGTCGGGCCGCACCGGCGGCGCGTGTGGCTGGCGGCCGTGGTGCTGCTGCTGCAGCAGGCGGCCGTGCAGGCGGGCCCGCTCATCGTCGCGGTGGCCATCGACCGGGCCATCCCGGCGCTGCGCCGCGACGACCACGGCCCGCTGATCGCGGTAGCGGTCGGCTACATCGGCTGCGCCGTCGCCGGCGGTCTCCTGCAGCGGACGTTCGTCCGGCAGGCCGGCCGGGTCTGCCAGGACGTGCTGGTCGACCTGCGCGGCCGGATCTTCCGGCACGCCCAGGCGCTCGGCCTGGACTTCCACGAGCGCTACACCTCGGGCCGGATCATCGCCCGCGCCACCTCCGACGTGGAGTCGATCCGGGAGCTGCTGACCGAGGGCCTCCAGGAGCTGCTGAACGTCGGGTTGTCGGTGCTCTACATCTCGGCGGTCCTGCTGTGGCTGGACTGGGGGCTCGGCCTGTTCGCGCTCGCCACCGCGGTGCCGCTGGTGGTGACCGTCCGGATCTTCCGGCGCCGGTCGGCCACGGTCTACACACGCCGCTCCGCGGCGATCGCCTCCGTCATCGTGCGCTTCACCGAGACGATGAACGGCATCCGGCCCGTACAGGCCTTCCGCCGCGAGGAGGCGAACGACGAGGCGTTCGACGAGCTCAACGCCGCCCACCGGCAGGCCAACGGTGACGCGATCCTGGAGATGGGCCGCTTCACCGTGAGTTCCTGGCTGATCGCCAACACCTCGGTGGCGCTGGTGGTGCTGTGGGGCGCGTACCGCGTCGCCTCCGGCTCGCTCGCGCTGGGCGTGCTCGCCGCCTTCGTGCTCTACCTGCGGCGGCTGTACGCGCCGATCGACCCGCTCGGCATGTTCCTCAACTCCTACCAGTCGGCGGCCGCCTCGCTGGAGAAGATCGCCGGGCTGCTGGCCCAGCGGCCGACGGTGCCCGAGCCGCAGGCACCGCGGGCGCTACCGGCCACGCAGGCGGACATCCCGGGCCGCGAGGTCGCCTTCGAGGGGGTCCGCTTCGCCTACCGCACGGGCGGCGAGGTGCTGCCCCGCTTCGACCTGCGGCTGCCCGCCGGGCAGACGGTCGCGGTGGTCGGCGCCACCGGCGCGGGCAAGTCGACGCTGGCCAAGCTGCTGGCCCGGTTCTACGACCCGACCGACGGCCGGGTCACCCTGGACGGGGTGGACCTGCGCGAGCTGGCCCTGCCGGAGCTGCGCCGCGGGGTGGTGATGGTGACCCAGGAGGCGTTCCTCTTCTCCGGCACGGTCGCCGAGAACATCTCCATCGGCCGCCCGGAGGCCACCCGTGAGGAGATCGAGGGCGCGGCCAGGGCGATCGGCGCCCATGACTTCATCGCGGCGCTGCCCGAGGGCTACGACACCGACGTCCGCAAGCGCGGCGGCCGCATCTCGGCGGGCCAGCGCCAGTTGGTGGCCTTCGCCCGCGCCCTGCTCGCCGACCCGGCCGTGCTCATCCTGGACGAGGCGACCTCCTCGCTGGACGTCCCGGGCGAGCGCGCGGTGCAGCAGGCGATGCGCGAGGTGCTGCGCGGCCGCACCGCCGTGATCATCGCCCACCGGCTGTCGACGGTGGAGATCGCGGACCGGGTGCTGGTGATGGACCAGGGCCGCGTCGTGGAGGACGGCACCCCGGCCGAACTCGTCTCCGGCGCGGGCCGCTTCGCCGATCTGCACCAGGCCTGGCGCGACAGCCTCGTCTGAGCCACCGGCTCCTTCCAGGGCGTGCGAGGCCGGCCGGCCCCGCACGCCCCGGCCGCTTTCCGGCACGCTTCGCCCCGCCCTGTCCGGAATGCGAACCCGACGTCCCCCTCAAAGGACGAATTCGGCCAACTTCTCGCCACGTACATGACACCAAGCCATGAACAGTGGCACTCTTCCCCCCGTCGGCCGTCAGTACGCCCACACACCGCACCGCTTCGTGCTGACGCACCGGCCGAACTCCGCACGTCCCACCCGCACGGCTAGTTCCGCCCGGGCAGCACACCCCGTCTGCCCGGCTGTCCCCGGCCGCCAACCGCGGCCGACGCAGTAGGAGTCCGAGTGAGACGATCCCCCCGCAAGGCAGTCGCGGCCGCCAGTGTGGTCGCCACCGCCGCGTTCATCGCCGTCGGCATACCGGCCACCTCCGCCACGGCGAACGCCGCCCCCCACACGAGCCAGCTCCGCACCGGAGCCCTCGAGGCGAAGCTCACCCCCGCCCAGCGCACCGCGCTCATCAAGAGCGCGAGCGACCGCACGGCCGTCACGGCGCAGTCGCTGGGTCTGGGCAGCAAGGAGAAGCTGGTCGTCAAGGACGTCGTCAAGGACGCCGACGGCACGCTGCACACCCGCTACGAGCGCACCTACGCCGGGCTCCCGGTGCTCGGCGGCGACCTCGTGGTGCACACGCCGGCCAAGGGCACGGGAACGGTCGGCACGACGTTCAACACGAACCAGAGGATCACGGTCGCCTCGACGACGCCGAAGGTCGCCGAGTCCGCCGCGACGACCGCCGCGCTGAAGACCGCCAAGACGCTGAAGGCCCAGGCGCCCGCGGCCGACGACGCCCGCAAGGTGATCTGGGCCGGCCAGGGCACGCCGAAGCTCGCCTGGGAGACCGTCGTGAGCGGCCTGCAGGACGACGGCACGCCGAGCCGGCTGCACGTCGTCACCGACGCCGTGACCGGCAAGGAGCTCTACCGGTACCAGGACATCAAGACCGGCACCGGCAACACCCAGTACAGCGGCCAGGTGTCGCTGACCACGACGCTGTCCGGCTCGACGTACCAGCTGTACGACACGACCCGCGGCGGCCACAAGACGTACAACCTCAACCGCGGCACCTCCGGCACCGGGACGCTGTTCACCGACGCCGACGACGTCTGGGGCGACGGCACCGGCTCCAACACCCAGACCGCGGGTGCCGACGCCGCCTACGGCGCCCAGACGACCTGGGACTTCTACAAGAACACCTTCGGCCGCAGCGGCATCCGCAACGACGGTGTCGCCGCGTACTCGCGGGTCCACTACAGCAGCGGCTACGTCAACGCCTTCTGGGACGACAGCTGCTTCTGCATGACCTACGGCGACGGCTCGGGCAACACCCACGCGCTGACCTCGCTGGACGTCGCGGGCCACGAGATGAGCCACGGCGTCACCTCCGCCACCGCGAACCTCACCTACTCGGGCGAGTCCGGCGGCCTGAACGAGGCGACCTCCGACATCTTCGGCACGGGCGTCGAGTTCTACGCCAACAACAGCAACGACATCGGTGACTACCTCATCGGTGAAGAGATCAACATCAACGGCGACGGCACCCCGCTGCGGTACCAGGACAAACCGTCCCGCGACGGCACCTCGCCGGACAACTGGTACTCCGGCATCGGCAACCTGGACGTCCACTACTCCTCGGGCCCGGCGAACCACATGTTCTACCTGCTCTCCGAGGGCAGCGGCGCCAAGGTCATCAACGGGGTCAGCTACAACAGCCCGACCGCCGACGGCATCGCCGTCGCCGGCATCGGCCGCGCCGCCGCGCTGCAGATCTGGTACAAGGCGCTGAGCACGTACATGACGAGCAGCACCAACTACGCGGCCGCCCGCACCGCCGCCCTGAACGCCGCGACGGCCCTGTACGGCGCCGGCTCCGCCCAGTACGCGGGCGTGCAGAACGCCTTCGCGGGCATCGGTGTCGGCAGCCACGCGCCCGTCTCGGGCGTCACGGTCACCAACCCGGGCAACCAGAGCAGCACCGTCGGCACCGCCGCCAGCCTGCAGATCCAGGCCAGCAGCACCAACAGCGGCGCACTGAGCTACGCCGCGAGCGGCCTGCCCACCGGTCTGTCGATCAACGCCTCCACGGGCCTGATCTCCGGCACCCCGTCCGCCGCGGGCACGTACAACACCACGGTCACGGTCACCGACTCCGCGTCCAAGACCGGCACCGCCTCCTTCACCTGGACCGTCACCACCCCCGGTAGCTGCGCCTCCAGCCAGCTGCTCGGCAACCCGGGCTTCGAGTCCGGCAGCGCCTCCTGGACGGCCACCAGCGGTGTGATCACCAACTCCAGCAGCCAGGCCGCCCACGGCGGTTCGTACAAGGCGTGGCTGGACGGCTACGGCTCGACGCACACCGACACGCTCACCCAGTCGGTGACGATCCCGGCCGGCTGCAAGGCGACCTTCACCTTCTGGCTGCACATCGACTCCGCCGAGACGACCACCAGCACCCAGTACGACAAGCTGACCGTCACGGCCGGGTCGACCACCCTGGCCACCTACTCCAACCTCAACAAGGCCTCGGGCTACACCCAGAAGTCATTCAGCCTGAACTCCTTCGCAGGCTCCACCGTCACCCTGAAGTTCACCGGCACCGAGGACTCCTCGCTGCAGACGAGCTTCGTGGTCGACGACACCGCGGTGAACACCAGCAGCTGATCCCCGTCGGCTGACCGCACACGCCGGGCCCCGGCCGTCGTCAACGACGGCCGGGGCCCGGTCCCGTTCCCGCTTCCGGGGCGTCCGGCTCAGCGCAGCACGCCGGCCGTCATCCCCGTCGCCTCGGGCGGCACCGCGATCAGCCCGAGCTCGGCGACCGAGGCGAGCAGCCGGTGCATCGGCAGCACGCGGACGGTGTAGCCGAAGGGGCCGGTGCGGTCGAGGGTGAGCGGGCCCTCGTAGAGCCAGCGGCCCTCCAGGTCCGGCCGCCCGCCCGGTTTGAGGGAGACCACGGTCGGATCGGCGATCCGGTCGGAGTCGTCGACGCGCCCGGACACCACCTGGACGTCCACGTCCCCGGGCTCCAGGCCGCCGAGGGCCACCTGGACGCGCAGGGTGAGCGTGGTCCCGAGCTCCGGGGAGCCGCCGACCGAGGCACCGGTCTCCACGTGGTCGACCGCGACCAGCGGCCACTGCTCCCGCACCCGCCGCTTCCACGCGGCGAGTTCGACGGACTCCCCGCCGCCCGCGAGGCGGTGGGCGCGGGCGGCGGGCGCGTACAGCCGGGTCACGTACTCGCGGACCATGCGCCCGGCGAGCACCTTCGGCCCCAGGGTGCTCAGGGTGTGCCGGACCATCTCGATCCAGCGGACCGGCAGACCGTGCGTGCCGCGGTCGTAGAACCGGGGCGCGACCTGGTTCTCGACCAGGTCGTAGAGGGCGGCCGCCTCGATGTCGTCGCGGCGGTCGGGGTCGCCGGCCGCGCCGAAGCCGTCCGCGGTGGGGATCGCCCACCCGTTGTTGCCGTCGAACCACTCGTCCCACCAGCCGTCCAGGACGGACAGGTTGAGGCAGCCGTTCAGGGCGGCCTTCATGCCGGAGGTGCCGCAGGCCTCCAGCGGCCGCAACGGGTTGTTGAGCCAGACGTCGCACCCGGGGTAGAGGTGCTGGGCCATGGCCATGTCGTAGTCCGGCAGGAAGACGATGCGGTGCCGCACCCTGGGGTCGTCGGCGAAGCGCACCAGCTCCTGCACCAGCCGCTTGCCGCTGTCGTCGGCCGGGTGCGCCTTGCCCGCGACGACGATCTGGATCGGCCGGGTCGGGTGCAGCAGCAGCTCCATCAGCCGGTCCTGGTCGCGCAGCATCAAGGTGAGCCGCTTGTACGACGGGACCCGGCGCGCGAAGCCGATGGTCAGCACGTCCGGGTCGAGGACGTCGTCGACCCAGCCCAGCTCGGCCGAGCCGGCGCCACGCTGCCGCCAGGAGGCGCGCACCCTGCGGCGCACCTCCCGCACCAGTTGTTCGCGCAGCTCCCGGCGGAGCTCCCAGATCGCGGCGTCGGGGATGCGGAAGACGCTCTCCCAGGTGTCGGCGAGCCCGGTGGTCATCGCGTCCTCGGCGTTCTGGACGCCGGCCTGCCGGGCGCCGAGCCGGAACACCTCGGGCGCGACCCAGGTGGGGGCGTGCACGCCGTTGGTGATGGAGGTGATCGGCACCTCCTCCGGGTCGAAGCCCGGCCACAGCCCGGCGAACATCTCGCGGCTGACACCGCCGTGCAGGGTGGACACGCCGTTGGCGCGCTGCGCCAGCCGCAGCCCCATCACGGCCATGTTGAAGACGTTGGGGTCGCCGCCGGGGTAGGTCTCCATCCCCAGCTCCAGCACCCGCTGGACGTCGACGCCGCGCAGCTCGCCGTCGTCGCCCAGGTGCCGGGCGAGCAGCTCGCGGTCGAAGCGGTCGATGCCGGCCGGTACGGGGGTGTGGGTGGTGAAGACCGTGCCGGCCCGCACGGCCTCCAGGGCGGAGTCGAAATCCAGCCCTTCTCCGTCGGCCGCGAGCTCGCGGATGCGTTCCAGGCCGAGGAAGCCCGCGTGCCCCTCGTTGGTGTGGAAGACCTCGGGCGCCGGGTGCCCGGTCAGCGCGCAGTAGGTGCGCACGGCACGGACGCCGCCGATGCCGAGCAGCATCTCCTGGAGCAGCCGGTGCTCGCTGCCGCCGCCGTAGAGGCGGTCGGTGACGTCCCGTTCGTTGAGGTGGTTCTCCTCGACGTCGGAGTCGAGCAGCAGCAGCGGGACCCGGCCGACCCGGGCCAGCCACACGTGGGCGCGCAGGCTGCGCCCGCCGGGGAGGTCCAGGGCGATCAGGACGGGGCCGCCGTCCTCGTCCCGCAGCAGCGACAGCGGCAGCTCGTTGGGGTCGAGCACGGGGTAGTGCTCCTGCTGCCAGCCGTCCCGGGACAGGGACTGGCGGAAGTAGCCGTGCCGGTAGAGCAGACCGACGCCGATCAACGGCACGCCCAGGTCGCTGGCGGCCTTGAGGTGGTCGCCGGCCAGGATGCCGAGGCCGCCGGAGTACTGCGGCAGCGCCGCGGTGATGCCGAACTCGGGCGAGAAGTAGGCGATGGCGGCGGGGAGTTCCCCGGCCTCGGCGGCGCCCTGGTACCAGCGCGGGTTGCCGAGGTAGTCGTGGAGGTCCTCGACGGCGGTGCCGAGCCGGCGGAGGAACCTGCGGTCCTTGGCGAGGGCGTTCAGCCGGTCCTTCGAGACCGCGCCGAGCAGCCGCACCGGGTCGCCGGCCGCCGCTCTCCAGCCCTCGGGGTCGACGGACTGGAACAGCTCACGGGTCTCGTTGTGCCAGGACCAGCGCAGATTCTGCGCGAGCTCCCCCAGGGGACGTAGTGGTTCGGGCAGGACGGTTCGCACGGTGAATCGACGAATAGCCTTCACATCTCCGACGGTAGCGGCATCTTTCGGTGCGGTGGTGACAACCGGGGCCCCAACACCCCTCGGCCCGGCGCCGCCGCGCGGCACCCGTCGCCTGGCGCACCAGGACGCGCCGGGCGTCCCGACGCACCCGCGCGCGGCCCGGCGGACGCCTCGTCAGCGTGTCGGGCGGCGCCTACGACAGCCGCAGCACGACCCCCGGGCCGGGGCGCACCGCGGGAGCTACGACCGGCGGCCAGGACCGGGGCACGGGCGGGACCCGGCGCCCCGGCGGCCGCGCGCGCCGGGGCGCCGGACGGTGGCCGGTTGTCTGCGTCCGGGCGCCGCCGGGGCGGCCCGGCGCGCAACTTACGCGCCAGTACCCCTTCCCGGGGAGTATTCGACCGTCATCCAATGGGCAGGCTCACCCTTGCGCGACGCGGCGCCGAACCCTCCCACACCACAACTCGTATCCGCCCACCCGAGTGAACGCGGACAGGAGCGGTCATGCCCACAGGCAGGCATCCCAAGGAGCAGATAAAAAGAGCGGAAGGTACCCGTCCGGCCACCCGCACAAACTGGTGAGGCGCAATGATCGGTCGCATCCCCGTCCTGGACGTCCGCCCGCTGGTCGACTGCGGCCGCCGCCCCGCCAAGGCCGTGGTCGGCGAAACCTTCCAGGTCACCGCCACGGTGTTCCGGGAGGGACATGACGCGGTGGCGGCGAACGTGGTCCTGCGCAGCCCCGCGGGACGCTCCGGGCCACGGATCCCCATGCGCGAACTCGCCCCCGGCACCGACCGGTGGGGCGCCGAGGTGACGCCCACCGCGGAGGGCCGCTGGACGTACACGGTGGAGGCCTGGAGCGATCCGGTGGCCACCTGGCGGCACCACGCGGGCATCAAGGTCCCCGCCGGCATCGACACCGAACTGGTCCTCGCCGAGGGGGCCGAGCTGCACGAGCGCGCGGCGGCCGGGGTACCGAAGAAGGACGGCCGGGCCGTGGTGCTGGCCGCGGTCGACGCCCTGCGCGACACCTCCCGTACGGCCGCCGAGCGGCACACCGCCGCCCTCGCACCGGACGTGGTGGCGGTGCTCGACCGGCACCCGCTGCGCGACCTGGTGAGCGCCTCGCGGCCGGCGGCCCTCCAGGTGGAGCGGCAGCGGGCGCTGTTCGGGTCCTGGTACGAGATGTTCCCCCGGTCCGAAGGCGCCGTGGTGGACCCCACGGGCCGCCGGCCACCGAGGTCCGGGACCTTCCGCACGGCGGCCGAGCGACTGCCGGCGATCGCCGCGATGGGCTTCGACGTGGTCTACCTGCCGCCCGTCCACCCGATCGGCGCAGCGTTCCGCAAAGGGCCCGACAACACGCTCGACCCCGGCCCGCACGACGTGGGCTCCCCCTGGGCGATCGGCTCCGCGGAGGGCGGCCACGACGCCGTGCACCCGGACCTCGGGACGATCGAGGACTTCGACTTCTTCGTGGAGCGGGCCCGTGAGCTGCGCCTGGAGATCGCGCTGGACTTCGCGCTGCAGTGCTCGCCGGACCACCCGTGGGTCGGCAAGCACCCCGAGTGGTTCACCACCCGGGCGGACGGCTCGATCGCGTACGCCGAGAACCCGCCGAAGAAGTACCAGGACATCTACCCGATCGCCTTCGACGCCGACTTCAGCGGCATCGTGCAGGAGACCGAGCGGGTGCTGCGGCACTGGATGGACCACGGGGTGCGGATCTTCCGGGTCGACAACCCGCACACCAAACCGGTGGTCTTCTGGGAGAAGGTCATCGCCGACATCAACCGCACCGACCCCGACGTCATCTTCCTGGCGGAGGCGTTCACCCGTCCGGCCATGATGCACACACTGGCCCAGATCGGCTTCCAGCAGTCGTACACCTACTTCACCTGGCGCAACGGCAAGCAGGAACTGACGGAGTACCTGACGGAGCTGTCCGGTGAGGCCGCGGCCTACATGCGGCCCAACTTCTTCGTCAACACCCCGGACATCCTCCACGCCTACCTGCAGCGCGGCGGCCGCCCGGCGTTCGAGGCGCGCGCGGTACTCGCCGCGACCCTTTCCCCCACATGGGGGGTGTACGCCGGATATGAGCTCTGCGAGAACGCGCCGGTGCGCGAGGGAAGCGAAGAGTACCTACACTCGGAGAAGTACGAGCTCAAGCCCCGTGACTGGGCGGCAGCCGAGGCCGAAGGCCGTTCGCTGGCTCCGCTGCTCACCACGCTGAACCGGCTGCGACGCCGCCACCCCGCGCTCCAGCAGCTGCGCGACCTGCGCTTCCACCCCGTGAACAACGACGCGGTGCTGGCGTACTCCAAGCGCTCGGGCGACGGCAGCGACGTCGTACTGGTGGTCGTCAACCTGGACCCGCACCACACCCAGGAGGCGACCGTCTCGTTGAACATGCCGGAACTCGGCCTCGCGTGGCACGAGTCCACCCCGGTGCGCGACGAGCTCACCGGCGAGACCTACCACTGGGGCAGGGACAACTATGTGCGCCTCGAGCCGGGCCGCGCGCCCGCGCACATCCTCACCCTGCGACCTACTCCATCGACAGGAGGGTCACCCACTTGATCGTCAACGAACCCGTACCTGACACGTTCGAAGACACCCCGGCCAAGGACCGGGATCCCGACTGGTTCAAGCGGGCCGTCTTCTACGAAGTGCTCGTACGGTCCTTCCAGGACAGCAACGGCGACGGCATCGGCGACCTCAAAGGGCTCACCGCCAAACTGGACTACCTGCAGTGGCTCGGGGTCGACTGCCTGTGGCTGCCGCCGTTCTTCGCCTCGCCGCTGCGCGACGGCGGCTACGACGTCTCGGACTACACGGCCGTGCTGCCGGAGTTCGGGGACCTGGCCGACTTCGTGGAGTTCGTGGACGCCGCCCACCAACGCGGTATGCGCGTGATCATCGACTTCGTCGTCAACCACACCAGCGACCAGCACGACTGGTTCCAGCAGTCCCGCACGGACCCCGACGGCCCCTACGGCGACTACTACGTCTGGGCGGACGACGACAAGCAGTACCAGGACGCCCGCATCATCTTCGTCGACACCGAGAGCTCCAACTGGACCTTCGACCCGGTACGCAAGCAGTACTACTGGCACCGCTTCTTCTCGCACCAACCGGACCTCAACTACGAGAACCCCAAGGTCCAGGAGGAGATCCTGGCCGCCCTGCGCTTCTGGCTGGACCTCGGCATCGACGGCTTCCGGCTGGACGCGGTGCCGTACCTGTACCAGGAGGAGGGCACCAACTGCGAGAACCTGCCGCGCACCCACGGCTTCCTGAAGATGGTGCGCGAGGAGATCGACGCCCACTACCCCGACACCGTCCTGCTCGCCGAGGCCAACCAGTGGCCCGAGGACGTGGTCGACTACTTCGGCGACTACGCCAAGGGCGGCGACGAGTGCCACATGGCCTTCCACTTCCCGGTCATGCCGCGCATCTTCATGGCGGTGCGCCGGGAGTCCCGCTACCCGGTCTCGGAGATCCTGGCCAAGACCCCGGCCATCCCGCACAACTGCCAGTGGGGCATCTTCCTGCGCAACCACGACGAGCTGACGCTCGAGATGGTGACGGACGAAGAGCGCGACTACATGTACGCGGAGTACGCCAAGGACCCGCGCATGCGGGCCAACATCGGCATCCGGCGCCGGCTCTCCCCGCTGCTGGACAACGACCGCAACCAGATCGAGCTCTTCACCGCCCTGCTGCTCTCCCTGCCGGGCTCGCCGATCCTCTACTACGGCGACGAGATCGGCATGGGCGACAACATCTGGCTCGGTGACCGCGACGCGGTGCGCACGCCGATGCAGTGGACCCCGGACCGCAACGCGGGCTTCTCCTCCTGCGACCCGGGCCGGCTCTACCTGCCGACCATCATGGACCCGGTCTACGGCTACCAAGTCACCAACGTCGAGGCGCAGATGAGCTCGCCGAGTTCGCTGCTGCACTGGACCCGCCGGATGGTGGAGATCCGCAAGCAGAACCCGGCCTTCGGACTCGGTTCGTACACCGAGCTGCCCTCCACCAACCCGGCCGTCCTGGCCTTCCTGCGCGAGTACAAGGACGACCTCGTCCTGTGCGTGAACAACTTCTCGCGCTTCGCCCAGCCCACCGAACTCGACCTGCGGGCCTTCACCGGCCGGCATCCCGTCGAGCTGATCGGCGGGGTGCGCTTCCCGGCCATCGGCGAGTGGCCCTACCTGCTCACCCTCGCCGGTCACGGTTTCTACTGGTTCCGGCTCCGCCGCGACGTGGCGTAGGCGGACCTGCCGGGTGACGGCGACCCGGCGGCCCGGCACGGTTTCGTGCCGGGCCGCCGGGGCAGGCTCCCCCTGCCGGATCCAGCGTCAAATCGGATGCTGTACGGGCCCTTGTCCCTCGTACGCCAAGTACGCCAATTGCTCCACCGGCTCGGATGATATTCGTCCGACACGTCCCACTCGTCGGACCATCGCCGCAGCGCGCCCCTTCACTTAGGGAACCAGCAGGCCCGGCACCCGAGGAAAGGACGTCATGTCGGACACCTCGTGGCTTCGCACCTCAGCAGTCCGGCCGGGGACCACCGTGCCCCCGGCACCGGGACTGCTCTCCGCGCTCGGCCCGCTGCTGCGGGAATGGCTGCCCCGGCAGCGGTGGTTCGCCGGGAAGGGGCGGCCGATCAGCGGCTTCGGGCTGGTCTCGGCCACCGAGCTGCTGCCCGCCGACGGGCGGCTCGGCACCCCAGGACTGCTCCATCTTCTGCTCGACGTCCACCAGGACGTGCAGGAGCGGATGCCGGGCACCGGGCACGGGAAGCCAGCCGACACCTACCAGTTGCTGCTCGGCACCCGGGCGCTGCTGCCGCCCGCGCTGGCCCCGGCGCTCGTCGGGCACGCCGTCGGCGGACCCCTGGACGGCCTCACCATCTACGAGGCGCTGCACGACCCGCGTCTGACGTCCCTGCTGTTGGAGCGGTTGCGGGCGCCCGGCCGCACCGGGCACCTGCGCTTCGGCTCCGAGCCCGCTGCGGCGATCCCGGCGGGGCTGGCGCCGCGGCTGTCCACCGCGGAGCAGTCCAACAGCTCGGTCATCTACGGCGACACGTTCATCCTCAAGCTGTTCCGGCGGGTCGCCCCGGGCCCCAACCCCGACCTGGAGCTGTCGCTCGCCCTCGCGCGGGCCGGTTCGCGGCGCGTCGCGGCGCCCGCCGCCTGGTTCGAGGCGCTGGGCCTGTACGACGAGCCCGCCACGCTCGGCGTGCTGCAGCGTTTCCTGCCCGGTTCCGCCGGGGCCTGGGAACTCGCCCTGCAGGCGGTGGAGGACGGCACGGACTTCTCCGGCGAGGCGCACGCGCTGGGGCGCGCGACCGCGGAGGTCCACCTGGCGCTGGCGCGTGCCCTGCCGACGAGCACCCTGCGCCGTCCGCAGATCGAACTGCTCGCCGCCGCGATGGCCGGACGGCTGGACGCCGCCGCCGCGGCGGTGCCCGCCTTGCGGCCGTACCGCGCGGCGCTGCGGGCCGCCTTCGACGACCTCGCCGCACTCGGGGCGCTCGGCACGACGCTGGCCGCCCAGCGCATCCACGGCGACCTCCACCTCGGCCAGGCCCTGCGGACCGGGCCCGGAGGGTGGGTGCTGATCGACTTCGAGGGCGAGCCGGCGCGGCCGCTGCCCGAACGCCGCCGTCCCGCGTCCCCGGTGCAGGACGTCGCCGGGATGCTGCGCTCCTTCGACTACGCCGCCCGGCACCACGACCCGTCCGCCTCCGGGGCGCCCGAATGGGCCAAGACGCAGCGCGCCGCCTTCTGCGCGGGCTACGCGGAGGCCACCGGGACCGATCCGAGGGACGAGCCCGTCGTCATACGCGCCTACGAGACCGACAAGGCCGTCTACGAAGTGCTCTACGAGGCCAGGCACCGGCCGGCCTGGCTCCCCATCCCCATGGCCGCGGTGCGCCGCCTCGCGCAGCCGCCGCACGGCCGCACCCCCTGACCGGGCGCCCCCACGCCCA
The DNA here is from genome assembly GCF_040613835.1 of Streptomyces sp. NPDC006207. NCBI lineage: Bacteria > Bacillati > Actinomycetota > Actinomycetes > Kitasatosporales > Streptomycetaceae > Streptomyces > Streptomyces sp. NPDC006207. The sequence goes on from NZ_JBEXSX010000003.1 coordinate 24,436, forward strand.
TCCGAGGAGGACCTGACCGTGACCCATCGCCAGCCGTTCCCCGACTCCACCCCCGGCACCCCCGGCCCGGGCGGGAACGGGAGGGCCCGCGCCGCACGTCCCGCACGCGGCACCGGGTCCGAGGGCTCGGCTCCCCCGCCGCCCCCCGCCGCCCCGCAGACCCCGCCGGCCTCGGCCGCCGGGCCGCAGAAGGCCGCCGGTGCGAAGCCCGCACGTGGGGGGAAGACCGTCGGCGCGGAACCCGCGTCCGAGGGCGCCCGCCCGGCCGCAGCGGACCGCCCGCGACCGGAGGCGTCCGGCTCCTCCGAGGCCGTCGCGCGGGGCTACGACCCTGGCGGGTCCGGGCGGCCGGCCGCCTCGGGCACCGCGCCGCGCACCGCGCCCCCCGCGGGGGTCGGCCACCAGGCGCCGCCGCCCGCGCCCGAGGTCGCGCCGGCCGCCGGCCCCGTGACCGGCGATGTGCCCCCGGCCCCGGAGCTCGACCCCGGCGAGCGGCGCCGGCTGCTGGACGGCGCCCACCACGACCCGCACGGGCTGCTCGGCGTCCACCGCGTGGCGGACGGCCTGGCCTTCCGGGCGCTGCGGCCGTACGCGCGGAGCGTGGCCGTCGTCACCGGCGACGGGGCGCGGACGGTGCTGCACCACGAGGGCGACGGGCTGTTCAGCGGTGTGCTGCCGCTGACCGAGGTCCCCGCGTACCGGCTCGCCGTCACCTACGACGGCGACGAGCGCGAGGTGGACGACCCGTACCGCTTCCTGCCGGCGCTCGGCGAGTTCGACCTGCACCTGATCAACGAGGGGCGGCACGAGCAGTTGTGGAAGGCGCTCGGCGCCGAGCCGATGACCCATGAGGGCGTCACCGGCACCCGGTTCACCGTGTGGGCGCCCAACGCGCGCGGGGTGCGGGTGGTCGGCGACTTCACCTGCTGGGACGGCACCGCCTTCCCGATGCGCTCACTGGGCTCGTCCGGCGTGTGGGAGCTGTTCCTGCCCGAGGTCGGCGAGGGGCAGCGCTACAAGTTCGAGGTCTGCGGGCCGGACGGCCAACGGCGGCTCAAGGCCGACCCGATGGCCCGCCGCACCGAGACACCGCCCGCCACCGCCTCCGTCGTCACCGCGTCCCGCCACGAATGGCAGGACGCCGACTGGATGGCCTCGCGCGGCCGCGTGCCGGTGCACGAGGCGCCCTTGTCGGTGTACGAGGTGCACCTCGCCTCGTGGCGGCCGGGGCTGTCGTACCGCGAACTGGCCGAACAGCTCCCGGCGTACGTGCGCGACCTGGGCTTCACGCACGTGGAGCTGATGCCGGTCGCCGAGCACCCCTTCGGCGGCTCGTGGGGCTACCAGGTCACCTCGTACTACGCCCCCACCGCCCGGATGGGCACCCCGGACGACTTCCGGTACCTGGTGGACGCGCTGCACCGGGCGGGCATCGGCGTCATCATGGACTGGGTGCCGGCTCACTTCCCCAAGGACGACTGGGCGCTGGCGGACTTCGACGGCACCAACCTCTACGAGCACCCCTGGCGCGGGGACCATCCCGACTGGGGGACGCTGGAGTTCGACTTCGGCCGCACCGAGGTCCGCAATTTCCTGGTGGCCAACGCGGTCTACTGGTGCGAGGAGTTCCACATCGACGGGCTGCGGGTGGACGCCGTCGCCTCCATGCTCTACCTGGACTACTCCCGCGAGGACGGCCAGTGGGCGCCGAACGCGTACGGCGGGCGCGAGGACCTGGACGCCGTCGCCTTCCTGCAGGAGATGAACGCGACCGTCTACCGGCGCTGCCCCGGTGTCGTCACCATCGCCGAGGAGTCCACCGCCTGGGACGGCGTCACCCGGCCCACCCACCACGTCGGCCCGGCCGGCTTCGGCGGGCTCGGCTTCGGCCTGAAGTGGAACATGGGGTGGATGCACGACTCGCTGGAGTACATCAAGCACGAGCCGGTGCACCGCAAGTACCACCACAACGAGATGACCTTCTCGATGGTGTACGCCTACAGCGAGAACTACGTCCTGCCGATCTCGCACGACGAGGTCGTCCACGGCAAGGGCGCGCTGGTGGCCAAGATGCCCGGCGACTGGTGGCAGCAGCGCGCCGGCCACCGCGCCTACCTCGGCTTCATGTGGGCCCACCCGGGCAAGCAACTGCTCTTCATGGGACAGGAGTTCGCGCAGGGAGCCGAGTGGTCCCACGACCACGGGCCGGACTGGTGGCTGCTCGACGAGACCTACTCCGCGGCGGGCGACCACCGCGGAGTGCGGGACCTCGTCCGTGACCTCAACACCTGCTACCGGGCCACACCGGCGCTGTGGCAGCTCGACACCACCCCGGACGGCTTCGCCTGGCTCGACGGCGGCGCCGCCGAGGACAACGTCTTCTCCTTCGTGCGCCTCGACGCCGGGGGGAACCCGCTGGTCGCGGTCAGCAACTTCTCGCCGGTGGTCCGCCACGGCTACCGGATCGGCGTGCCGGACGGGGTGGAGGCGCTGCGGGAGGTGCTCAACACCGACGCCGCCGCGTACGGCGGGAGCGACGTCACCAACCCCGAGCCGCTGAAGTCCGAGCCGGTCGCCTGGAACGGCCGGCGCGAGAGCGTGCAGCTCACCCTGCCGCCGCTGGCCACGGTCTGGCTGCGGCCGGCCTGACCGTACGTCACGGGATGCCGAGTGCGGCCCGCCTGCGCCACGCCAGGTGCAGGCAGGCCCGCCCCGCGGAGTGGGTGCGGGGGTGCCTGGCGTAGCCGAGGACGTTCTCCTCGGTGAAGGGCAGCCCCCGGTGGCCGTGGCCGACCACGATCACACCCTCCTCGTTGCGCTCGGTCATGCCGCCGAAGACGGTGTCGAAGGTCGCGGCCTCCCACACGCAGACGGTGAGCAGCTCCGGCTTCCAGTTCAGCGGGTCGAGCCCGAGCCCGAGGAAGCTGAAGCGGGCCCGGCCCTCGCGGGCGGCGCGGTTCATGCTCGCGTACGGCTCGTCGGTGTCGTAGTCGAGGGTCGCCCCGCCGACGCCCCCGGCGTCCGGCGCTCCGAGGAACTCCTCCGCGTACTCGCGCATCGTGTTGTGCCACAGGTCCAGGTCGGAGTGCCAGACCGGCAGCACGTCGGCGTGCGGCTGGAACTCCCCGGCGGGGACGACGTGGGTGGTGTTCATGGCGGTGGCCACGCCCTGGGCGTCGCGCCGGTCGAGGAAGAAGTACGCCCGGTCGCCGTCGACCCTGACGGTGAGGGTGCTGACGCCGGACTGGGCGCAGCGGCGGCCCAGGTCGAAGGGGCCCCCAGCCAGCGGCCGTAGCGGCCGGCCATCGGGGCGTCGCCGTCACGGTGGCGCAGGGCGGCCTCGTAGCGCGGGCCGCCCGTCGCGCGGGCCCCACGCGTCGATCACGGCCTCGGCCGGATGGCAGCCGAGGACGTACTCCCGCACCCACCGCGCCGCGCCGTCGAAGCCGGACTCCGCGACGATCCGTGCGGCCGCCGCCTCGCGGTCGTAGACGGTGCGACGCAGCTGGACGCCGCCCGCGCCCAGGAGCGCCCAGTGGGCGCCGCCGCGGCCGTACGGCATACCGACGCTCCCGGGGTTGACGACCAGCCGGCCGTGGACGACCCGGGCGTACGGCATGTGCGTGTGCCCGCAGACGACGGTCTCCACCTCGGGGGCGACGCCGGACATCACCTCGGCCCAGCGCTCGGCGCGGGAGTCGACGAGCACGATCTCCTCGTCGTCGCGCGGGGTTGCGTGGCAGAACAGCGTCCGGCCCGGGCCGTCGACCTCCAGCTCCACGGTGTCCGGGAGGCCTGCCAGCAGGGTCACCTGGTCCTCGCGGAGCCGTCGCGCGGCCCAGTCCGACTCCGGGTACCCGGTGGTCCTGCCCGTACGGCGGTGCTCGACCAGTTCGCGGTCCGCGTTGCCGCGGATCCACAGGGCGCGCCCGCCGAGGTCGCGCAGCGCGTCGAGGGTGGGCACCGGCATCGGGCCCGCCGCGTGGTCCCCGGTGAGGACCACCCGCTCGGCGGTGCGGACGTCGGGCTCGGCCAGTACGGCCTGCAGGGCCGGCAGGTTGCCGTGGACGTCGGACAGGACCGCGACTCGTGTCAGCACACCCCTCAGCCTGCCCGCCGCTCCGGCCCGTGCGGCGCACGTTCGCCGAGGGCGTGACGGACGTGCCGCGCGCGGCGCCGCCCGCGCGGCCACGGCGCGTGCGGGGAGCGGGAGTTCGGCCGGACGCCTACTGGGCTGCCGCCCCCGGCACGCCCATACTGGGATGACTGCGGGATTCAGCGAGTGCGGGGGGCCGCTGCCGATGGTGAGCGAACGCGAGTTGCTCCCGGACCTGTTCCGGTCCGCCGACCGGGCGTCACTGCGGGGCCAGTGGCAGACCGTACGGCTGTCGCGCCAGCAGCTCGGGCTGCTCACGGTGGCCTCCGTCTTCAGCTCCTTCGACGCCACCGCGGGCCGCCTGCACTGGGCTTCCTGGCTCGCGGCCGTCCTGTTCGCGTACGCCGCGTGGACCACCTGGGTGATCCACCGCCAGAACCCGCAGGCGCTGTGGTACGAGGGCCGGGCGCTGGCCGAGTCCATGAAGACGCTCGCCTGGAAGTACTCGGTGCGGGCCGACCCCTTCACGCCGCCCGGCGACGAACGCGACCCGGACGCCCTGTACCGGCTGCAGCTCGGTGACGTCCTGCACACCTTCCGGCGCAGCAGGGCCCTGCCCTCCCACGTCGACTCGGGCATCACCCCGGCGATGCGGCGGCTGCGGGACGCGCCGCTGCGCGTGCGGCACGACGTGTACCTGCGGGAGCGCATCCGGGTGCAGCACGAGTGGTACACGATGAAGGCGGTCCGCTGCGAGGTGAACGGGCGCCGGGCGGGACGGCTGGCGATGGCCTTCCCGCTGCTCGGCGTCCTCTTCCTGGTGCTGCGGGCGGGCGGCTGGTCACCCTTCGACACCCTTGGCTTCGTGTCGGCCATCACGGCCTCGGTGGCGGCCTGGGCGCAGCTGCGCCAGTACAGCCCGCTGGCCGCGGCGTACCGGGTGGCGGCCGACGAACTGGAGCTGATCCGGGTGCAGCTGGCGTCCTTGGACCTGGACGACCCGCATGCCGAGCACCTGTGGTCGCAGCTGACCCGGGACGCCGAGGACGCGGTGTCCCGGGAGCACACCACCTGGCAGGCGAGGCGCGAGATGCGCGTGTGAGGGACGGACCGCGGGACACGAGAGGGGGCTGCTCGCAGTGCGTGTCGTACGGGCGAGGGACGGGCGGGAACTGGCGGTGGAGACCCGGGGCGATCCGCGGGGCAGGCCCGTGTTCCTGCTGCACGGCACACCCGGCAGCCGGCTCGGCCCGGTGCCGCGCAGCGCCGTGCTGTACCGGCTGGGGGTGCGGCTGATCTCCTTCGACCGGCCCGGGTACGGCGGCTCCGAGCGGCTGCCCGGCCGGCGGGTCGCGGACGTCGCCGCCGATGTCGCGGCGATCGCCGACGCCATGGGCCTGGACGCGTTCGCGGTGGTCGGCCGCTCGGGCGGCGGGCCGCACTCGCTCGCGTGCGCCGCGCTGCTGCCCGACCGTGTGACGCGGGTGGCGGTGCTGGTGGGGCTCGCGCCGCGGGACGCGCAGGGGCTCGCCTGGTACGCGGGGATGACCCGGTCCAACGTCCGCGACCACACCACCGCCGACGCGGCGCAACGGCGGCTCGCCGCCCGGCTGGAACTGCGCTCCCGCACCATCCGCGACGACCCGGCCAGCCTGCTCGCCGTGCTCCGGGAGGAGATGCCGGAGCCGGACCAGCGGGTGATCGCGGACGCGGGCCTGCGCACGATGCTGCTGCGCACCTACGCGGAGGCGCTGCGCACCTCGGCCGACGGCTGGATCGACGACACGCTGGCGTTCAACCGTAGCTGGGGGTTCGGACTGGACCGCATCGCGGCGCCGGTGCTGCTGTGGCACGGCGAGGACGACGTGTTCTCGCCGGTGGCGCACTCGCGCTGGCTGGCCGAGCACATCCCCGGCGCGAGCATGGTGGTGCAGCCGGGGGCCGCGCACTTCGCGGCCCTGTCGGTGCTGCCCAAGGTGCTCGCCTGGGCGGCCGCCGGGGGCGGTCGGGCGCGGTCGATGCCCGCCTGACCGCCGCTCACACCGGCTGCGGCTCCAGGTCCCGGTTGACCCGGTACCACTCGCGGGCGGCCCGGCTGAGGGGGTGCTCCTCGCCGAGCAGCCGTACGCACTCCGGGAGCACCTTGCTGCGGATCGCCTGCGCCCGTGCGTGCCGGCCGGACTGCCGCAGGGCGTAGGCCAGGTTGATCTCGCAGGCCAGGGCGTCCGGGTGCTCGGGACCGTAGCGCTCGGTGAGGCCGCGCAGTGCGGTCTCCAGGAGGGTCACGGCACGGTCGGTGTCCCCCTGTTCGCCCGTGGCGTTGCCCAGGTTGATCGTGCAGTTGAGGGTGTAGGGGTGCCGGGGGCCGACCGCGCGTTCCAGCCCGGCCAGGGTTTCGGTGCCGACCGCCACGGCCTCCTCGGCGTTGCCGCTGCCCCGCAGGTAGATGGCGAGGTTGTTGCGGCAGGCCAGGGTGAACGGGTGGTCGTCGCCGAGCAGCCGGCGGTAGGCGGCGAGGGCGTCGGTCGCCAGGTCGCGGGCCTTCGCCTTGTCGCCGGCCGCCGAGTAGTCGGCGGCGAGGTTGAGCGCGCAGGCGAGCGTGTCGGGCACGTCGGGCCCGTACCGCTCCAGGTAGCGGTCGTACGTCACCTGGGTGAGCCGCATCGCCTCCGCGGCGCGGCCCGCCTTGCGCAGCGAGACGGCGAGGCTCTTGGCGTTGCGGAGGGTCTCGGGCACGTCGGGGTTGAGGACGTCCTGGAAGACGTCCATCACCTCTTCGAGCATCGCGACGGAACCGGTGTAGTCGCCGATCTCCCGCAGGTCGCGGGCGAGGTTGGCCTTGGTGGACAGGGTGTACGGGTGGCGGTCGCCGAGCATCGGGGTGCGCCGGTCCACGGTCTCCTGGTCCAGCCGGCGGGCGAGTTCGGAGTCCCCGGTGAGCCGGTAGTCGATGGCGAGGTTGTTGGCCGCGACGAGCGAGCGCGGGTGCTGCTCGCCGAAGATGTCCTTGAAGCCGGCGTAGATCTGCTCGTCGCGTTCCCTGGCCTCCTGGAACAGGCCCAGCGCCCGCAGGTCCGCGGCGAGGCTGCCGCCGGTGATCAGGGTGTGCGGGTGGCCGGGGGCCAGCAGGGCGGTCTGCCGGGCCAGGGTGTCCTCGTCGTACTGCCGGGCCTCCTGGTACTTGCCCTGCGAGCGGAGCACGTTGGCGAGCTCGAACTGCAGGTTGAGGGTCTGCAGGTCGTCCTCGCCGAGGGACTGCTGCCACACGCCGAGCAGTTGCTCGGCCAGTTGCCTGGCCTGCTCCAGTTCGCCGCTCTTCCACAGGTAGCGGACACGGTTGACCAGCAGCTGGCGTGGTTTCTCCTCGCGGCAGTCCTCGGCCTGCGACGGCGCGAGGTGCGGCCAGATCAGCTCGAACCCGGGCCAGTTCGCCGGGTCGTTGATGGCGTCCTCCGGCGGCCGGGCCTCGGCGAGGATGCGGTGCACCTCGTGCATCGTGTCCTGCTGGTCGTCCTGCGACATCTCCGAGCGCACGGCGGCCTGCACCAGCCGGTGCACCTGGATGCTGCTGTCGGCCGGGTCGACCTTGGCCAGGGCGAAGCGGTTGAGCGCCTGGATGACCTTGCCGAGCATGTAGCGGTCGCGCAGCTGGGGGTCGTGCGGCAGCAGCGCCTGGATCATGGAGTCGCTCTCGATGAGGGTCATCGAGATCGGCTCGGCCGCGAAAAACGCGCACAGCTCCAGCAGCCGGACGGCGGCCTTGGACTGGTTGCGCAGCCGGCTGATGGAGATGCTCCAGGTCGCCCCGACCTCCCGCGGGTAGCCGGCGGCGGTGGTGACCGACAGCGCCTTGGTCGTCTGCTCCTTGAGCTGGTGCACGTAGACGTCGACGGGGGTGGCGGTCTCGGCGAGCCACGCGGCGGCCACCTCGACCGCCAGCGGCAGGTCACCGACCGCCTCGGCCACCTGCCCGGCGTCCTCCCGGCTCATCCCGCCGACCCGGCGGCGCAGGTGCTCCACGCTCTCCGAGCGGTTGAAGACCTCGATCTCCAGGGGCTCGGTCGGTCCCGTCGGCGGCTTGTTCCGGGCGATGACCACGATGTGGCCGCGTCCCCCGGGGAAGAAGCGGCGCACCCGCTCGGGGTCCTCGACGTTGTCGAACACCAGCAGCCAGCGCGGGAAGCGGGTGCCGGTGGCCAGTTCCTCACGGGCCGCCTCGGCGGCCTCGGACACGCTGTCGCCGACCCTCAGCTCCAGGCGGCGGGCGAGTTCGGCGAGGGAGGGCGCGATCCGGTCCTCCTGCTCCGCCTCGATCCACCACACGAGGTCGTAGTCGGCCTTGAAGCGGTGCGCGTACTCCAGCGCCACCTGCGTCTTGCCGACGCCGCCGAGGCCGTGGAGGGTCTGCGGGAAGGGCTGGACGGAGGGGTTGCCGCCGCCCAGGCGGTCGCGCAGCCGGTCCAGGACGGTGGAGCGGCCGGTGAAGAAGGTGTTGCGGGGCCGCAGGTTGGACACCTTGGGGTCGCCGACGGGGTAGCGCGGGCCGTTGGTCATGGCGGTCGGGCTGAGGTCCGTGTCGTCACGGCCGAGGGCGCGCAGCAGCGTGGTGGCGGCCGCGGCGTGGTCGAGCCGCACCAGGCTGACCGGGCTGCGCTGGGCCAGCGGCGGGCCGGGGCGGACGTCGCCGACCCGGATCGGCAGCAGTTGGTGCTGCGGGCCCGAGGGGTCGGTGCCCGAGCTCGACTCCCACACCCGCATGGCCCGCCGGGACCGCAGGTAGGCGGCGGAGAGCACGACGAGGGTGCGGGCGGAGGCCCCGGCCACGGCGGGCTGTTCCGCGGGGGCGGTGTGGGTCTCCACGTCCCAGGGGACGACCCGGAACCCGGCCCGGGTCAGGATCCACTCGATCCAGTCCGCCCACATGCGGTCCTCGGGCACGTACGCCAGCACCAGGCCGGACGGCGGGACGGGCCTGCGCCGGGTGAACTCCGCCGCCCAGCGCAGCCGTTCGGACTCCGCGATCGGGGGCAGCGAGTTCACCGCGCCGCCGGAGACCACGGAGGTCAGGCGTTCGCAGGCCGACAGCATCGAGCTGGACAGGCCCGGGGCGTCCCCGAAGGTCGCCAGGATCTCCTCGTAGGCGTAGAAGGGGCGGTAGGGGATCTCCACCGACCCCCAGTAGGAGACGAGTTCGTCGTCGTCCATGCCGGCCGGGAGACCGTCGAACTGGGCGCGGGCCAGGGCCCGTCCGGCGTCCGCCTTCTCCTTCTCGCCGTCGTCGATGCGCATGGGCACGGGGAAGATGCGGATGCCCCGGCCGTTGTAGCGCTCCTCGATGTCACGGGCGACGGCGGCGGCGCCGAAGATGCTCTGGTCGCTGAGGGTGAAGCAGACCACCAGCTCGTCGGGCATGTGGACGGTGCAGATGTCGGCGATGTCGCTGAGGCCGGTACGGCTGTCGATGAGGACGTAGTCGTAGTGGCGGCGCATGTCCGCGCGCATGGCGTCCAGGAACTGGCCGCCGCCGAAGCGGTCGTAGAAGACGTCCCAGTCGATGCCGGTGAGCGCGGTGGAGTAGTTGCGGTCCTGCCGGCCCGCGGACAGGTAGTCCAGGCTGCCGCCGCCGGGGAAGGCCCAGTTGAGGGATATGGCGTGCGGGCGGACCCGGGCGAACTGGCGGTGCCAGTCGGGCGGCCGCGGCACGTCGCGCAGCGCCTCCTCCCGGTACTCGGTGATCAGGTCGATCATGCCGGTGGTGGCCGCGAGCGCGGAGGGGTCCAGGAAGGGGTGGAAGAAGCGGAAGAGGCCCGGGGCCTCCAGGTCCCAGTCCACCGTCAGCACCCGGTGGCCGTTGGCGGCGAGGATCCAGGCGGTGTTCGCCAGGGCCATGGTCCGTCCGGTGCCGCCCTTGTACGAGTAGAACGTGATCACACGTCCGTTACGGCTCTCGGTCATCCTCGCCCTCCGGTTTGTCGGGTTCCGTGGTGCCGCGGTCGTCGTGCAGGCCGTACGGGGAGGAGCGCTCGGGTCCGTACGCCCCTGGGGACGGGCCCCGGAGCCTGGGGCGCGAACTGTGCGGGCCCTGGGGCGGGAAGGCCGGGGCGTGGGCGGCGTAGTGCTTGGCGGCGCGTCCCACGGCCCTGGGCACGTCGTCGCTGAACGCCTCCAGGCTCGGGATGTTGTTGCGGACGAAGCGCCCGCCCGGGCCGTCCGCGCGGCTGGGGTCGAGGGCGTCGTCGGCGAGGCGGCGCAGGGCCTCCTCGTGGCCGCCCGACTCCGGGTCGGCGCGGTTCCACGGCACCAGGACGCTGACCCAGGGCCGGTGCTCGCTGCCGAAGCGGCTCAGCATCTCCCGCCGGGCGGGCGAGTCCAGCGCCCAGCGGTCGAGCAGCAGCAGTCCGGGGGCGGTGGGCGTGGGGTCCAGCAGGCGGTCCAGCTCCTCCTCGAACACCCCCACGCTGACCCGGTAGTCGAGGTTGCGCGCCAGGTCGGCTGCGTGGTCGGCGAGCGGCCGGCTGCTCTGCGGGCGGTAGGGGTTCCAGTCGCGCGGCGAGGGCCCGTACCAGGTGGGGCTGCGGCCCGCGGGCAGTTCCTCGGCGTCGCAGCAGGCGAGCACCGTCACGCGCAGCGGCCGGCTGGTGCCCGGGGGGCCGAAGGCACTGGGGACGTGGTGGTAGTCGAGGTGACGCCCTTTGGCGATCTTGGTGTCCTCGACGACCTGCACGATGCGCTGTGCGAGGCGGTAGACGGCCCGCTCGTACTCGTGCTTGAGGTAGCTGAGCTTGATCAGCCCGTAGAAGCCCTCGGCGGCGTAGTCCTCGCCGAAGTCCGCGTGGTTGAACTGCAGTCCCTCGGCCGGGCCCGGCATGTCGTTCGCGGCGACCGGCACCCATAGCGCGGGCACGATGCCGGATATCGGGCGGTCGTGCAGGGACCTGTGGTGGACGGCGCGCTGGGAGAAGGCGAACCACTCCTTGCCGCACTGCTGGCTGCGGAAGTAGCGGGGCGAATAGAGCGGGACGAAGACCTGGCAGTGCGCCAGCGCCTCGGCGAGCGATTCCGGCCAGCCCTCGCCGACGTTCATCCCCCGGTCCATGAAGCCCGCCTTGACCCCGGCGGGCAGCGTCGTCATCTGCAGGATGTGCGCGCACAGGTCGTTGTAGAGCTTGGCGACCCACAGGTCGGGGTCGGGATCCGAGGGGTCGTTCCTGGGGATGTGCGCGTAACTGAGGAAGAAACAGGGCTTGTCCGAGACGTCTCCCTGCCCCACGGGTAATGCCATACGCCATCTCCCCCGCCCGCCGCCACGACGCCCCTCCGCCCCTCGTGAGGGAGCCTCAGTGTAGGAACCGTCCATTCTCCGGCAGAATAGTGCATGAACATCACTTTTGCCCCGCTTATATCAACAGCGGTTGTTCACCCGCCACTTGGTTATGACGTCCACGGCGTCGGCGATCGGCACCAGATGGCAGGACGCGTCGCCGAGGGGACCGTCCAACACCGCGCACTCGCGCGCCACCACCGGGACCAGCCGCGGGAAGTGGCGGTCGTCGATGTCGGGCGCCTGGAAGTGCACCCACTCCTTGTCGCCGTGCGCCGTACGCACCAAGGCCTGGTAAGGGCGGTCCGGCGGCGGCACCACCCGGTAGTCGGCGAGGTGGTAGGCGGTGCAGACCCACAGGTCCACGCCGATCAGCAGGGCACGGGCCCGCAGGTCGTACAGCCGAGCGGTGGGCGAGTCCTCGCCCAGGTGGCTCTCCAGCTCGTGGTCCTCGGTGACGAAGCGCGCGGCCGGGCCGAAGGCGGTAAAGGAGGTGTGCGGGTGTGAACTGCGCAGGGCTCCCGGGAGCAGCCGTACCTCCTCGGCGAGCCGCCCCACGCTTGGCGAGACGGGGGTGGTCAGCGGGTCGAAGGCGGGCATCGCCTCGCGGTACGCGGCCAGTTCCGCCTCGTCCATGCCCTCCGTGTGCTGCCGGTCAACCCGGGAGGTGACCGAGTTCTCCGGGGTCGCCGCGAACGCGACCAGGGTGCCGTGCTCGCCCAGCGCCGCCCGCAGCGCCTCGACCACGGTGCGTCCGCCGCCCTCGACCGGCCCGATCGCCTTCAGCGAGCCCTGGACGAGCAGCACGTCCCCCGGCTCCACGCCCAGCGCGCGCAGATCCCGGGTCAGGCTTTCCAGGGTGTGCACCTCAGAGCCCTTTCAGTTCGGAGAGCCAGGGGGCGACGGTGCGGGCCATCCCGTCCGCGAACCGCCTGCCGAGCGGGGTCAGCGATCCGCTGCCGGCCAGCCGGTCGACTGCCTCAGCCGTCTCGCGGGTCCAGCGGGCGAAGGGCCCGGCCGCTTCCAGGACGCCCCGGCGGGCCAACGCGCGCCAGTACTCGGCGACGGCCACGTGCGCGTACGTCCCCTGCAGCAGCCCCTCCAGCGGACGCGGGTCCGGGCGCCACGGGGCGTGGAAGAGGCGGGTGTCCTCCGGGTCGTACAGGTCCATCAGGTCCAGTACGGCGCCGAGTTTCACGTGCTGGAACTCGTGGGCGACCATCAGGGCCAGAGTGTCCGGCGAGGCGGGCCGTGCGATGCCGACCGCGCCGAACGCCTGCCGGGCAGCCCCGCTGATGTCGCTGCCGTCGCCCGGCAGGACCAACGGGGTGATGGTGCCGAGCCCGGCGGCCAGTCCCGGCACGTAGCGGGGCAGCTCACGGCCGAGGAAGTCCCAGGCGGCGACCAGGTCCTCGTGCCAGGCCTTGACCTCGGCCTCGTCCTGCCGGGGCACCAGGGGCCACTGGTGGGCGTCGCGGTAGGGGTCGGTGTCCTCCAGCGCGACGCTCCATCCGGCCGGGCCGACCCGCCGTACGGGGTGCCACCGCGCGTCGCCCGGGTCGTGCGCGCCGATCCTCACCGTGCGGCCGGCGGCGCTCACGCCGAAGCCGTCGGCGGTCGCGGCGACGTCGGCGTCCGCGCCGTCGGGGGCGCCGACCAGGACGCGGCCGAGCCCCGGCAGGCGTACCGCGCCGTCGCGGACGGGCACCCGCACGCTCGCCCCGTACCGGCCCGCGGCCCGCACCACGGCGGCGGCGGCGAATTCGGCGAGCCCCGCCACGTCCGCCCCGCCGGCGCCGCCCGTCTCCAGGCAGTGCCGGGCCCACGGCCGGACGTAGGGATGGGCGAACACCTCGTCCAGGGCCTCCGGCGCGGCCTCGTCGGCCTCGGCGAGCACCCGCCAGACCGCGGCGGTCCTGCCGTCCCGGGGAGCGCGCTCCCAGACGGCGGTGACCAGTCCGCGGGTGATCTCCAGTTGCTCGGCGGCGAGCGCGGCGACCGTCGCGGCGTCGCCGTAGCCGGCGGCCAGCTGGTCGATCTGGTCCTCGGTCAGCGAGGACTGGGGCTGCCGCCCCGAGGCGGTGCTCACCGGATCCTCCCGTTCCGTCTCCTCGGCGTCACGGATGCCGAGGATCAACTCCATCAGGTCACCGCAGTACGCGGACGGATTCTCGAATCCGGTCCCGGTGCGGTAGCGGTGCGCGTACAGTCCCCCGCCGCAGACGTCGACGACCGGGCAGCGGCGGCACTCGTCGCACAGCCCCTCCTTGCCCTGCCGCCGGGCCGCGATGCCGGGGTGGGCGGCGACCTCGTCCAGGGAGTGGGCGAACACGTCCATCCCGGTGGCCGGGGCGCCGTCGTAGGCGGTCTTGAGCGAGTCGGCCTGTTCGAAGGTCCCGTCGGTCTCGATGACGACCAGGTCGACCGGGTCGGTGCCGATCGACTCGACCAGGCTGCTCCCGCCGCGCAGCATCCGGCGCACGGAGTCGAAGACCCGCACGGGCACCGGGCGCCCCTCGGCCACCCAGCGGCGGTGGACGGTCAGCAGCCACTGCGCGTAGGGCGCCCGGGCGCCGCCGGGGCGCGCGGGCGGCGCGTCATGGGTGGCATGGGGCAGCAGGAAGTCGATGCGGGGCGGTTCGAGCGCCATCAGGGCCTCGTAGACCGCCAGCGGGTCGTTCTCCACGTCGATGGTGCAGAGCAGACCGCCGTACAGATGACGGTAGCGCGGCTCGCGGAGCAGCCCGAGCGACGCCACGACCCGGTCGTAGCTGCCCCGCCCGTCGGCGAACCGCCGGTGGCGGTCGTTCTCGGCCCGGCCGCCGTCCAGGGAGACGCCGACCGAGATGCCGAACTCGTCGAAGACGTCGCAGAACCGCTCGTCCAGGAGGACGGCGTTGGTCTGGATGCCGAGCTCCAGGGCGCACACGCCGTCGAGCGCCCGGCGCAGCGCCTCGGCCGCCCGCCGGATGCGGGCCGGGCCTGCCAGCAGGGGTTCTCCCCCGTGGAACACCACCTGGACGGCGGGGAGCCTGTGCGCCGCGGCATGCTCGGCAATCCGTGCCGCCACACGTGCGAACACCTCGTCCGGCGTGGCGCGGACCCGCGTCCGCCAGCTGGTGTCGGCGTGCTCGTACACGTAGCAGTGATCGCACGCCAGATCACACCGGCTGTACAGTTTGAGGACGAACTGCGACAACGGCCTGCTCGGCACTGGCGTCTCCATGACTGCGGCACCTCCGAACTCCCCGAGTTGACCAACTTACTTGCTGCTAAAGGACTGGAAGGCCGCAACCGGGACGCTCCCGGCGGAGGCCGCGGCGGGCATCACGCGGCCGAGGGCGGGCGAGGCAATCCAGCTGCCGCGGCAGGCCAGTTCCGCCAACGGGATCCTCTGCCGGGTCAGCGAACGCCTGACATGGAAGGTGCAAGTCATAACGGATCCTCGCTCATCAAGTGCGGTGATGCGCGGCTAGTTTGGATCTTCTTTCGTAGAAGCATCACACCAGAAGCCGAACTTGGGGGCGAAGCAGGCCTCCGACGGGAGAGCCGTCGCGACCGGCGCGCCTGAACCGGCACGATCCTCACCGCCCCACGCGCGCCGCGTAGCGCCTATCCCCGCGCCACGCCTGCCGACGTGACACACGTCAAACCTGCTCAACGCCGTGCCGCGCCGGGACGACGCTCACGCGCCAGATCAACGAGCAGGGGCCCTCCCCGTGGAACGGCGCATGGACGTCAGCCGGACGGCGCAACGCGTCGCCATCGTGGACGCCTTGTCCAGGGTGCCCCCGGACCCGCCGCTTCCGGCTGACGTCGGCATGCGGTGATCCCACGCCGGATCACACCGGCCGTGCGGCTTCAGAACGGTCTACGAGGCTAGCCGCGGCGAGCGCGGCATTGCATGGACTTGACGCCCACCCTCAGGCGTTCGACCTACTTGCTCGAGAATGATTGGAAACTCGCGACCGGGGTGTTCTCGATGGAGGCAGCGGCGGGCATCACACGACTGAGGGCCGGCGAGGCGATCGAGCTGCCGCGTGAGGCGAGTTCCGCGAGCGGCACCCTCTGCCGCGTCTGCGAACGCCCGACCAGCACGCCATTGTCAGCCCTCGAGACAGGGGTGGCAGTCATAGCGGGGACCTCGTTCACTCAGAGTGCCTTGGCACGCACACCAATTGTCCGGAATGCAGCAAATATCTCATCCCGGACACAGAAAGGCGACGCACATACATAACGAGCGAGCCGTGACAAGTGCACGTTTTCGTCAAGTCCAGCAAGCACGCGCACTCCCCACCATGGCCGGGCCGTGCAATTATCTCCTTTATCCGAGAGCGGAGTTGACAGGTTTCCCGATTCGGGACCAAGTTTCTGAAGCGGAACGAGCGCCGCTCGATACCGCCCCTCGTCACGCCACCCGGCGTATCGCGGCGCCGGGCGCACGCCCAGCGCACGAGCCCTTCGTGCCCGCCTCTTCACCGCTCCCAAGCACCCCGCCCACCCAGGCAGGAAATCGCGCCGCACCATGGGACGACCGGGTGAACGTTGCACGAAAACGGGTCCCGCCGGGCGGAGGGGGGATCCGCCCGGCGGGACCGTTCAGGGGTGACAGCCGGTCAGGCCGTCGTCACCGGCTCCTTGCCGGTGTCCACGGGGGCGGCGGGCTCGGGGGCCGTGCCGTGGCCGTCGTCGACGAGCGTGGTCTCGTCGAAGGGCAGTTCACCCGCGAACACGCGCTGGGCCTGCTCACGGTCGAACTCCTTGGTCCACGTGCCGATCAGCACCGTGGCGACGGCGTTGCCCGCGAAGTTGGTGACGGCGCGCGCCTCGCTCATGAAGCGGTCGATGCCGACGATGAGGCCGACGCCGTCGACCAGGGCCGGCTTGTGCGACTGGAGCGCTCCGGCGAGGGTCGCCAGACCCGCGCCGGTGACGCCGGCGGCGCCCTTGGAGGCGACCATCATGAAGAGCAGCAGGGTGATCTGCTGGCCGATGGCGAGCGGCTGGCCCATCGAGTCGGCGATGAACAGCGAGGCCATGGTCAGGTAGATCATGGTGCCGTCGAGGTTGAAGGAGTAGCCGGTCGGCACGGTGATGCCGACGACGGGGCGGCTGACGCCCAGGTGCTCCATCTTGGCGATCAGGCGGGGCAGCGCCGACTCCGAGGACGAGGTGGAGACGATCAGCAGGAACTCCCGGCCGAGGTACTTCAGCAGCTGGAAGAGGTTGACCCCGGCGAAGAAGCGGAGCATCAGGCCGAGCACGACCACGACGAAGATCAGGCAGGTGACGTAGAAGCCGAGCATGATCGTGGCGAGCGCCTTGAGGGCGTCCACGCCCGCCGAGCCGACGACCGCCGCGATCGCGCCGAAGGCGCCGATCGGAGCCGCCCACATGATCATGGACAGGACGCGGAACACCAGCTTCTGGATGTGGCCGACGCCGCGCAGGATGGGCTCGCCCGCCGTCCCCAGCGCCTGCAGGCCGAAGCCGACCAGCAGCGCGACCAGGAGGGTCTGCAGCACCTGGCCCTCGGTGAAGGCGGAGACCAGGGTGACCGGGATGATGCTCAGCAGGAAGTCCGGCAGGGTCTCGGCCGGGGCGTCCTTGGCCTGCGCCTGGCCCGCGTCCTTGAGCGCGTCGGTCAGGTGCAGCCCGTCGCCGGGCTGGAGGATGTTGCCGACCACCAGGCCGATGGCCAGGGCGACGAAGGACATCACCACGAAGTAGCCGAGGGCGAGGCCGCCGACCCTGCCGACCTTGGCGGCCTGGCGGACCGAGCCCACACCGAGCACGATCGTGCAGAAGATGATCGGCGAGATCATCATCTTGATCAGGTTCACGAATCCGGTGCCTATGGGCTTCAGCTCGACGGCCGCGTCGGGCGCGACCATCCCGAGCACGGCGCCGGCGATCGCGGCGACGACCACCGCGATGTACAGGAAATGGGTACGGTCCCTGCGACCCTGGGTACGGCTCTGTACCGGCACTGACACCTTCGTCTCCTCGGTCCACCCGGACGTCGTCCCGGGACGCCCGCGATTGGATAGGTCCCGGCGACTATGCGCCCGGGCAGTGAGCCAGGTCACGTTTGCGTTCATTGTGTTCGCGGGACCTGTGCACACTGGTGGGCATGCCGCTCCCGACCCGCCTCCACCGCCCCCGGCCGCGCCGCCGTGCGCGCAGCCTGGCGGGCCAGTTGTTCGCGATGCAGGTGGTCATCGTGGCCATGGTGGTCGCGGGCATCGCGGTGCTCGTCTACGTCAACGCCGCCGGCCGCGCGGAGGACGCCGCGCGGGACCGGGTCACGGCGGCCGCACGGGCGGTGGCCGACGCCCCCTCGGTCGCGGCCGCGATCCGCGGCGAGGACCCCACCGCCGCGCTCCAGCCCTACGCGGAGCAGGTCCGCCTGGACACCGGCGTGTCCTTCATCACCATCATGAGCCCGGACGGCATCCGCTGGACGCACCCCGACACCGACCAGATAGGCCGCCCCTTCCTGGGGCACATAGAGCGCGCCCAGCAGGGCGGCACCTTCACGGAGACGTACACCGGCACGCTGGGCGCGTCGGTGCGCGTCGTCACCCCCGTCCGGGACGACGGCCGGATCGTCGGCCTGGTCAGCGTCGGCATCACGGTCGAGGCCATCACCGACCAGGTGCGCGACCAGCTGGCGGTGCTGATCGGGATCGCCGCGGCGGCCCTGGCGGTCGGCGGCCTCGGCACCTACTTCGCCAACGCCCGGCTGCGCCGCCACACGCACGGCATGGCCGCGGACGAGCTGAGCCGCATGTACGACTACCACCAGGCGACGCTGCACGCGGTGCGCGAGGGCCTGATCCTCATGGACGCCGACCGCAGGGTCGCCCTGTGCAACGACGCCGCCCGCGAACTGCTGGGCCTGCCGGGGGACGTGGTGGGCTCCTACGTCGCCGACCTAGGGCTGCCCGCCTCCCTGACCGGCGCGCTGCTGGCGGCCGAGCCGCGGGTGGACGAGGTGCACCTGACCGCGGAGCGGGTGGTGGTGGTCAACACCTCTCCGGTGCGCGGCGGGGAGCGCCGGGGCACCGTGGTGACCCTGCGGGACCACACCGACCTGCAGTCGCTCACCGGTGAACTGGACTCCGTACGCGGTTTCGCCGAGGCGCTGCGCTCCCAGGCGCACGAGGCCTCCAATCGGCTGCACGCGGTCGTCTCCCTCATCGAACTGGGCCGCACCCAGGACGCGGTGGAGTTCGCCACCGCCGAACTGCAGCTGGCCCAGGCGCTGACCGACCGCGTGGTCGCGGCGGTGGCGGAACCGGTGCTGGCCGCGCTGCTGCTGGGCAAGGCGGCCGAGGCGAACGAGCGCGGTGTGGAACTGACGGTCACCGAGGACAGCCGCATCGACGACGGGGTGCTGCCCGCCTCGCTGACCTCCCGGGACCTCGTCACCCTCCTGGGCAACCTGATCGACAACGCCCTGGACGCCGCCATCGAGGGCGCCGCGCAGACGACGGCGCGCCCGCACGTCGAGGTCACCGCACGCACCGACGACGGCGAGCTGCTGCTGCGGGTCACCGACAGCGGGCGCGGGGTGGACCCGGCCGTGGTGCGCGAGGTCTTCCGGCGCGGCTGGACGACCAAGAGCCACGGGCACGGCCTCGGGCTCGCGCTCGTCGAGCAGACCGCCCGGCGGGCGGGCGGCACCGTGGACCTGGAGCGGGCGGTGGGCGGCGGCGCCACCTTCACCGTACGGTTGCCGCTGCGCGGGGAGGTGCGGACATGATCAAGGTGCTGGTCGTCGAGGACGACCCGGTGGCGGCCGACGCCCACCGGCTGTACGTCGAGCGGCTGCCGGGGTTCACGGTGGCCGCGGTGGCCCACTCCGGGAGCGCGGCGCTGCGCGCGCTCGAACGGCACCAGGTGGACCTGATCCTGCTGGACCTCAACCTGCCCGACGGGCACGGGCTCCAGGTGGTGCGCACGCTGCGGGCGGCCGGGCACACCGCCGACGTGGTGGCGGTGACCTCGGCCCGCGACCTGGGCGTGGTGCGGCAGGCCGTCTCGGTCGGGGTGGTGCAGTACCTGCTGAAGCCCTTCACCTTCCCCACCCTGCGCGACCGGCTGGAGCGCTGGGCGCGCTACCGCGACGAGCTGGCCGGCGGCGAGGCCTCCGGCCAGGACGAGGTGGACCGCGCCCTGGCGGCGCTGCGCAGCCCGGAGGGCTCGGTTCTCCCCAAGGGCCTCAGCGGCCCCACCCTGGAGGCGGTGACCGTGGCGCTGCGCGAGGCGGCGGAGGGCCTGTCGGCGAACGCGGCGGCCCAGGCCGTGGGCGTCTCCCGGATCACGGCCCGCCGCTACCTGGAGCACCTGGTGGAGACCGGCCGCGCGGTCCGCGCCCCGCAGTACGGCCAGGTCGGCAGGCCGGAACTCACCTACCGCTGGGCACCGCAGCGCCGCTTGTGACAGAGCGTCAGAAGACCGACTCCGCCTCCTGCATGCGGTCCTCGGGCACCCGCTTGAGCACCATCACCGCGTCGGCGAGCGGCACCAGTTCCACCGCGGTGCCGCGCAGCGCCGTCATGCAGCCGAAGGCCCCCTTGTGCGCGGCCTCCACGGCGTGCCAGCCGAAGCGGGTGGCCAGGACGCGGTCGTAGGCGGTGGGGACGCCGCCGCGCTGGACGTGGCCGAGGATGACGGGGCGGGCCTCCTTGCCCATGCGCTGCTCGAGCTCGGCGGCGAGCCGGGCGCCGATGCCGGCGAAGCGCTCGTGGCCGTAGGCGTCGATCTCGCCGTGGGCGTACGGCATGGTGCCCTCGGCGGGGTGGGCGCCTTCGGCGACGCAGACGACGGCGAACTTCTTGCCGCGGGCGAAGCGCTCCTCGACCATGGCGACGAGGTCGGCGGGGTCGAAGGGCCGTTCCGGGAGGCAGATGCCGTGCGCGCCGCCGGCCATGCCGGACTCCAGGGCGATCCAGCCGGCGTGCCGGCCCATGACCTCGACGACCATGACGCGCTGGTGGGACTCGGCGGTGGTCTTGAGCCGGTCGATGGCCTCGGTGGCCACGGTGACGGCGGTGTCGAAGCCGAAGGTGCGGTCGGTGGCGGAGATGTCGTTGTCGATGGTCTTGGGGACGCCGACCACCGGCATGCCGGCCTCGGCGAGCAGCCGGGCCGCGGTGAGCGTACCCTCGCCGCCGATGGGGATGAGGACGTCCAGGCCGTAGCCGGAGCACACGGTGCGCCAGTTGTCGGCGGCCTCGTGGAGGCGGGCGCGTTCCAGGCGGGAAGAACCGAGGATGGTGCCGCCCCGGGCAAGGATGCCGCTGACGGAGTTGAGGTCGAGCGGACGGTAGCGGCCCTCCAGCAGGCCCTTGAAGCCGTCCTCGAAGCCGATGACCTCGTCACCGTGGTAGGTCAGCGCGCGGTGGGTCACCGAGCGGATCACGGCGTTGAGTCCGGGGCAGTCGCCGCCGGCGGTGAGGACTCCGATGCGCATGGCGCTCCACGCTCCCTCCGGTCGCGTGTACGGTCGCCTTTTCGCATCGTAGGTCCGCACCGCACCCGCCGCGCGCCATACGCACACCGAACGGTAATGTCAACAGATATCCGCCACCCGACTGGGTGGATCACGCCGGGCAGGAACGGAGAGAGCGCGTGACGCGCAGCGTGTACGTAACCGGTATCGGCAGGGGGGACGGCCGCCAGGTCGTCGAGCTGGGCGTGATGGAGCTGCTGACCCGGCAGGTGGACCGCGTCGGGGTGTTCCGGCCGCTGGTCCACGACACGCCCGACCGGATGTTCGAGCTGTTGCGCAGCCGCTACCGGCTCACCCAGGACCCGGCGACCGCCCACGGCCTGACCTACGAGGAGGCGGCCGCGCTCCAGGCCGAGCAGGGCCGGGACGCGCTCATCGCCCGCCTGGTGGACCGCTACCACCTGGTGGCCACCGAGTTCCCCACCGTGCTCGTCCTCGGCTCGGACTTCCACGAGACCAACCTCCCGGGCGAGCTCGGCATCAACGCCCGGCTGGCGAACGAGTTCGGCGCCTCGGTGATCCCGGTGGTCGGCGGCCGCGAGCAGACCGCCGACTCGGTCGTGGACGAGGTCCGCAACGCGCACCTGTCCTACACCGGCCTGGGCTGCGACATCGTCGCCATGATCGCCAACCGGGTGCCCCCGGAGGTGCTGGAGGAGGCCGCGTCGCGGCTGCGCCGCCGGCTCCCGGTGCCCGCGTACGTGCTGCCCGACGAGCCGGCGCTGTCGGCCCCCACGGTCGCCCAGGTCGTCGAGGCGCTCGACGCCGAGGTGCTCCTCGGTGACCACGGCGGACTGTCCCGGGACGTGATGGGCTTCGTCTTCGGCGGCGCGATGCTGCCGACCTTCATCCGCGCACTGACCCCCGGCTGCATGGTGATCACTCCGGGCGACCGGGCGGACCTGATCATCGGCTCGCTGGCCGCGCACTCCGCCGGTTCCCCGCCCATCGCCGGCATCCTGCTCACCCTGGACGAGGTGCCCGGCCCGGAGATCATGGCCCTGGCGGCCCGGCTGGCCCCCGGCACGCCGGTCATGTCGGTGCCCACCGGCAGCTTCCCGACCGCCGCCGAGCTCTTCGCCCTGGAGGCACGGCTGGGCGCGGCCACCCCGCGCAAGGCGGAGACGGCGCTCGGGCTCTTCGAGAAGCACGTGGACGGTCCCGAGCTGACCGAGCGGCTGTCGGTGGTCCGCGGCGAGCGCGTCACCCCGATGATGTTCGAGCACGAGCTGATCGAGCGGGCCCGTACCGGACGCCGCCGGGTGGTCCTCCCCGAGGGCACCGAGGAGCGCATCCTGCACGCGGCCGAGGTCCTGCTGCGCCGGGACGTCTGCGACATCGTCCTGCTCGGCGACGAGGACGCCATCCGCAAGCGGGCGGGAGAGCTCGGCGTCAACGTCGACGTGCCCGGCTGCACCCTGACCGACCCGCAGACCTCGCCGCTGCGCGAGAACTTCGCGGAGCTCTACGCCAGGCTCCGCGCCCACCGGGGCGTCAGCTACGAGCTGGCGTACGACGTCGTGGCCGACGTCTCCTACTTCGGGACGCTGATGGTGGAGCAGGGCCTCGCCGACGGCATGGTCTCCGGCGCCGTCCACTCCACGGCGGCGACGATCCGCCCGGCCTTCGAGGTCATCAAGACCGCCCCGGGCGCGGCCATCGTCAGCTCCGTCTTCTTCATGTGCCTGGCCGACCGGGTGCTGGTGTACGGCGACTGCGCGGTCAACCCGGACCCGGACGCGGAGCAGCTGGCCGACATCGCGATCCAGTCCGCCGAGACCGCCGCCCAGTTCGGGGTCGAGCCGCGGGTGGCGATGCTCTCGTACTCCACCGGCACCTCCGGCTCGGGCGCCGACGTGGACAAGGTGCGCCGGGCCACCGAACTGGTCCGGCAGCGGCGCCCGGAGCTGCTGGTGGAGGGGCCCATCCAGTACGACGCGGCGGTCGACGCCAAGGTCGCGGCCACCAAGCTGCCGGACTCGCAGGTTGCCGGCAACGCCACCGTGCTGATCTTCCCGGACCTCAACACCGGCAACAACACCTACAAGGCGGTGCAGCGTTCGGCGGGCGCGGTGGCGGTTGGCCCCGTGCTGCAGGGCCTGCGCAAGCCCGTCAACGACCTGTCGCGCGGCGCGCTGGTCCAGGACATCGTCAACACCGTCGCCATCACGGCCATCCAGGCGCAGGGCGACCGGTGACCGGCCACCACAGGGAAGGCACCGTGACCGCTACCCGCGTCCTCGTCCTCAACTCCGGCTCTTCGTCGGTGAAGTACCAGCTGCTGGACATGGCCGACGGCAGCCGGCCGGCGGCCGGGATCGTCGAGCGGATCGGCGAGCCGGGCGAGGTCGCGGACCACGCCGAGGCGCTGAAGACGGTCGCGGAGGAGCTCGCCGCCCGCGGCCTCGGCCTGGACTCACCCGAGCTGGCCGCGGTGGGCCACCGGGTTGTGCACGGCGGCACGCGTTTCACCGAGCCGACGCTGATCGACGACGAGGTGCTCGCCGCCGTCGAGGAACTGGTGCCGCTGGCCCCGCTCCACAACCCGGCGAACGTCACGGGCATCCGGGTCGCCCGCGACCTGCGTCCGGACCTGCCGCAGGTGGCCGTCTTCGACACCGCCTTCCACTCCACCGTCCCCGAGCACGCCTACCGCTACGCGATCGACCGGGAGACCGCCGACGCCCACCAGGTGCGCCGCTACGGCTTCCACGGCACCTCGCACGCGTACGTCTCCCGCGCGACGGCGCGGCTGCTGGGCAGGGACCCGGCCGAGGTCAACGTCATCGTCCTGCACCTGGGCAACGGGGCCTCCGCCTCGGCCGTGCGCGGTGGGCGGTGCGTGGAGACCTCGATGGGGCTCACCCCGCTGGAGGGCCTGGTGATGGGCACCCGTTCGGGGGACCTGGACCCGGCCGTGGTCTTCCACCTGGCCCGCGTGGGCGGGATGGCGGTGGCGGAGATCGACGACCTGCTCAACAAGCGCTCCGGCCTGCTGGGCCTGTGCGGCGACAACGACATGCGGGAGATCGCCCGCCGGATGGCCGAAGGCGACGCGGCAGCCCAGCTCGCCTTCGACGTCTACGTCCACCGGCTGCGCAAGTACGTGGGCGCCTACACCGCCGTGCTGGGGCGGGTCGACGCGATCGCCTTCACGGCGGGCGTCGGCGAGAACTCCGCGGCGGTCCGGGCCGCCGCCATGGCCGGCCTGGAGGGCCTGGGCGTCGAGCTCGACGTGGTGCGCAACGCGGTGCGCGGCCATGCCGCCCGCGTGGTGTCGGCCGCGGGCAGCCGGGTCGCGGTGGCGGTCGTCCCCACCGACGAGGAACTGGAGATCGCACAGCAGACGTACGCGCTGGTCACCGGCCGGTGACTCGTTGCGGCCACCCGGAGGCTCTACTCTATGGCCGCCGTCCGCACCGTCCATGCCTCCCCCGCACGGGAAAATTCCGGAGCGGAACAAACCCGATAGGATCGTCCTCATGCGCCGAGCGAAAATCGTCTGCACCCTGGGTCCCGCCGTCGACTCCTACGACCAGCTGAAGACGCTGGCCGAGGCCGGTATGAACGTGGCCCGCTTCAACTTCAGCCACGGCAGCCACGCCGAGCACGAGGAGCGCTACCAGCGGGTGCGCAAGGTCTCCGTGGAGACCGGACGTGCCATCGGCGTGCTGGCCGACCTCCAGGGGCCCAAGATCCGCCTGGAGACCTTCGCGGACGGTCCCGTGGAGCTGGTCGCCGGTGACGAGTTCGTCATCACCACCGAGGACGTGCCCGGTGACAGGACCATCTGCGGCACCACCTACAAGGGCCTGCCCGCCGACGTGCGCGCCGGCGACCCCGTCCTGATCAACGACGGCAACGTCGCGCTGCGCGTGATCGACGTCGACGGCCCGCGGGTCCGCTGCCTGGTCGTCGAGGGCGGCGTCATCTCCGACCACAAGGGCATCAACCTGCCCGGCGCCGCGGTCAACGTGCCCGCCCTGTCCGAGAAGGACATCGAGGACCTGCGCTTCGCCCTGCACATGGGCGTCGACATGGTGGCGCTCTCCTTCGTCCGCGACGCCAAGGACGTCCGCGACGTCCACCGCGTCATGGACGAGGTCGGCCGCCGCGTGCCGGTCATCGCCAAGGTCGAGAAGCCGCAGGCGGTCGACAACATGGAGGACGTCGTCGCGGCCTTCGACGGCGTCATGGTGGCCCGTGGCGACCTGGCGGTGGAGTACCCGCTGGAGAAGGTCCCGATGGTGCAGAAGCGGCTGATCGAGCTCTGCCGCCGCAACGCCAAGCCCGTGATCGTCGCGACCCAGATGATGGAGTCGATGATCACCAACTCCCGTCCGACCCGCGCCGAGGCCTCCGACGTCGCCAACGCGATCCTGGACGGTACGGACGCGGTCATGCTGTCCGCCGAGTCCAGCGTCGGCAAGTACCCGATCGAGACCGTGAAGACGATGTCGCGGATCATCGAGGCGGCCGAGGTCGAACTGCTCAAGCAGGGCCTGTGGCCGCTCAACGGCCGCAAGCCGCGCACCCAGGGCGGCGCCGTCGCCCGCGCCGCCGCCGAGCTCGCGGACTACCTGGACGCCAAGACCCTGGTCGCCTTCACCAAGTCCGGCGACACCGCCCGCCGGCTGGCCCGCTACCGCGTGCCGCAGACGGTGGTGGCGTACACGACCGACGAGTCGACCCGCAACATGCTGGCGCTCACCTGGGGCGTGCAGACCACCGTCGTCCCGCACGTGAACACCACCGACGAGATGGTCGAGATCGTCAACCAGGAGATGCTGAAGCTCAGCGACTACGCCGAGGGCGACACCGTGATCATCACGGCCGGCTCCCCGCCCGGCGTCCCCGGCACCACCAACCTGGTGCGGGTCCACCACCTCGGCCACCGCGCGGTCTGACCGGCCGCCGGGCCGCCCGGAACACGGGAACGGCGGAGGGCACCTCCCCTTGCGGGGACGGCGCCCTCCGCCGTTTCCTCGTGCGGCTCCCGGAGGGGTCCTGTGCGGCCGCGCTCAGTCCGCGGTGTTGTACACGTGCATGCCGGGGACCTTCAGCGTGCCGCCGAACTGGCCGGCCTGCTTGACCGTGACGTTGGTGAAGAAGGCGGCCGGCACGTTGATCGGGGGCGGGGTGTCCGGGGTGAACTCGATCGGGATGAGCCCGAAGAGGTTGCCCTTGAGCGACTCGGTGTACATCGTCACCGTGCCGTTGCGGATCGTCGAGGTGCTGCCCTTGCGGGCGTCCACGTGCCCGACGGTGCCGTTCGGCCCCACGACCTCCTGCTGCAGGTCCTTGATGTCCACGCCGGTGGCGGTGAACTTCAGGACCTTCTTGACCTTCCCGCTCCAGGTCTTGACCTCGACGATGCCCTTGTAGTCGAGCCCGGTCAGGGTCAGCAGGCTGCTGCGCAGGACCCACGGGTCGTCGGGCAGCAGCGACTGCGTCTCCTGGTAGGCGGCGTCCGCCAGGGCCTGCGCGTCGTGGGTCGGGCACGGGAACGGGGTCTTGCCGTCCGCCGACACGGCCGGGGAGCTCTGCGAGGGGTCCGGGGTCTGCGTCGCCTTCCCGGTGGTCTCCGAGAGCTTCTCGACGGCCTCCGACACGGTCTTCTTCAGCGTGTCGGAGGTGTCCTCGGCCTTCGTCTTCACCGTGCCCGTGGAGGCGCTCGGCTTGGGAGCGGCCGAGGTCGCGCCCGGGGCGGGCGTCGAGGTCGCCGTGGCGGACCCCTCGCTCTTCTTGTTGAGCCCCAGCAGGTCGCCCAGGGCGTCACCGACGCCCAGCGGGTCCAGCGGGTTGTTCTGCTGGGCCGCCGAGGGCGAGGCCGACGGGGTGGGCGCCGTCGTCCCCGTGCCACCGGACGAACCGCCGCCGCTCTCGTCGCCCTTGCCGCCCTCGTCACCGGAACCGGCGGAACCCGAGGGGTCGCTCGACGGGCTCCCGGACGGATCCGCGGTCGGGGTCTTGGTGCCGCCGCTCGACGGGGTGGCGCTCGGCGTCGCGGACTCCACCGGCTCGTCGGGCTGCTCGACGCACTTCGTGCCCGAGAACGGGTTCTTCGGCAGTTCGTCGGCAGAGGCCAGCCTCGGCGTCAGTCCCATGCCCATCAGGACCGCCGTCGGCATCGCGGCCAGGGCTATCGCCTTGCCCGCGGGCATCTGCAGCTTGGTCAGCAGCGACTTCCTCGGCGCCGCGTGCCGCGGCCCCGTTCTCTCACGGGTGCCGCTGCCGGCGGCGACCCCGGAAGCGGGCTGGACCTCATCACCCCGCACTGTGCCTCCCGTTCGCGTCTACGGTCTCGGCGCCGTCCACCGGGTGCTGCGGGGCGGTCCCTGCCTGGCCGGCGGCCGGGTCGGCCGGGTACTCGCCGTAGGCCGCCGCGTAGGGGGAACCGGGCGGCGGCACGTAACCGGCGTCGCCGTCGTCGCCCTTGCCGCTGCCGGGCAGTTCCGCCGGGTCCGCGCCGCCGTCGGCGGGCGGTGCGCCCGGGGCCCACGAGACGGCGAGGGCGCCGCCGATGAGGCCCAGCAGGAAGCCCATCAGGAAGCCGCCGAAGTTGGAGACCACCAGCGACACCAGCGACAGCAGGATCGACGCGACGCCCGAGAAGACCCGCACCGCCGACTGGAACCACATGGTCAGGCCGAGTACGACCAACAGCACGCCGATGATCAGCGAACCGGACCCGGCCGTGGTGGCCATGGTCAGGCTCAGCGCGCCGAGCGAGAGATGGGCGTACGGGAAGTACGCGATGGGCAGTCCGGCCAGCAGTGTCAGCAGGCCCGCCCAGAACGGCCGCTGCCCGCGCCATACGCGGAAGCGGAACCGCCAATAGCCGAACCGGCCCCTCAGTCCGTGTGTCTCGGCGCTCATGGAAAACAGCTCCCTGGGACTGGCGTTTCTAGAAAGAGTCGGGGGTGAGGAAGGTGAGGGGCATCCCGTGCCCCCCACCCCCTCTGGTCAGGCTAGAAGCACTCGTACTTCGCGCCGGAGCCCATCTTCACCGACATGCTCAGCCCGCTGAGCTTGAAGGTGCCCGCGCTGGTCGCCCACGCGGTCTGCTGCACACCGGTGAGGTGAGCCTTCCGGGCCTCCTGGGCGAAGGAACCGGGGTCGGTCTTGTCACCGGTCTTGATGCCGGGGCCCTGCGTGGTGTCACCGGCGGCGACACCGATGTTGATGTCGGTGAACTCCGCATCGGCGTCGAGCTGGTCGAGGTCGATGTAGAGGTTCTTCGCCTCGACCTTCTTGCCGCCGTTGCCGGCGCCCAGCTTCAGCGTGACGTCGCCGATCGGCGTCGGCACGACCACGGACTGGCACAGACCGGTGATCGTGGCCGAGTCGAACGCGGAGACCGCGACCGGGATCGGCTTGCCGCCGTGCTGGACGTCGATGGCTCCGTACTGGACGAAGCCGTCACCCTGCAGGTCCTGGGCCTGGACCTTGAACTGCTGGCCCGAAACGCTGAACGAAGCGGCGAGCGCGCCCTGACCCAGGGCCACGCCTATCGCCGCGGTGGCCGCGACGCTGGGCACCATGACGACGGCGAACCGCTTCCATCTGGTACCGCCGCGGATGAGCGACTCCATGACTTTCCTCCTTCTCGGACGTACATCTCCGGCCGGAATCGTGGGGATTGCGGCGGGATGGGAGAAGTGCTACGTCCTCGGGAAGGAGAGCGCCGTATCGACGGCCGTCACGCGGGAAAGAGCGGACGACGCTGTCCGAAAAATCGGCGATCACCCCCGAGCGACAACCACACGGCCACGCTCTCGCGCAACCTGCTGGACAGGCCCCGCCGGACGGCAGAGACCCCCCTGTCCGCGGTCCGCGTCCGCTGCTGGCACAGCATCGGCGTCCCGGCCCGGTGGGGACCCGTTCGGCGATCGGACGGCTGGATGCCGACTGCTCGGCGACGGACCGGGCTTGGCCGATCGTGGTCCATTCGGCGCCGCTGCACAAGGGGCGTCGTTACTAGCGGGTAACGGTGCGATAACCCAGGAGATATGGTCTAGACCATAACCGCTACGCTGCGTAGTTGCGATGGGGGTGTGAAAATCACCCATCGCGTGATGGATCCGGACAGAGTCCTGTCACTCTCTTACCGGAAGTAACAGCGGCCGCGCTTCATCAAGATTTGGTAAAGCGCGGCCGGTCCTGATCGAGGCTCGAAATGGCTTTCGAGGCACGGCCACCTTACGTGATCAGGTCAGAACAGCACCCGTGCCAGCGCCGCACGCGCGGCCGTCACCCGGGGGTCGTCGGACCCGATCACCTCGAACAGCTCCAGCAGCCGCAGCCGCACGGTGTCGCGGTCCTCGCCCGCGGTGCGCCGCACGGTGTCCACCAGCCGGCCGAAGGCGTCCTCGACATGGCCGCCGACCAGGTCCAGGTCGGCCACGGCGACCTGCGCCGCCACGTCCGCCGGGGCGTCCGCCGCGGCCTTGCGGGCGGCCTGCGCGTCGACGCCCTGCACCCGCTGCAGCAACTCGGCCTGCGCCAGGCCCAGCTTCGCCTCGGTGTTGGCCGGCTCGTCCGAGAGCACGTTGCGGTACGCCTGGATCGCGCCACCGAGGTCGCCCTGGTCCAGCGCGTCGTGCGCCGCCGACAGCGCGAGCTCCTGCGGGGTGGGCGGCCGCTCCTCGGCGACCGGCGCCTCGACGCCGCCCTCGGCCGGTACGCCCGTGATGCCGAAGCGCTGCTCGGCCACGGCGACCAGCTGGTCCAGCACCTCGCGGATCTGGTCCTCGGGTGCGGCGCCCTGGAAGAGCGGCATGGCCTGGCCGGCCAGCACCGCGAACACCGCGGGGATGCCCTGCACGCCGAACTGCTGCACCAGCAGCTGGTTCGCGTACACGTCGATCTTCGCGACGACGATCCGGCCCGCGTAGGCGCCGGCGAGGTACTCCAGCGTGTCCTGCAACTGCACACTCGCGTCCGCGCGGTCGGTCCAGAAGTGGACGACGACCGGGACCTCGGTGGAGCGCTGCAGGACATCGCTCTCGAAGGTGGCCTCGGTGACCTCGGTCACCAGGGCGGGGGCGGCGGGCTCTCCCCCGTTGCGGGCGGCTTCCGCGCGGGCCTGCTCGGCCTTCGCCTTGGCCTCTCCGGCCGCCTTCACCGCGGCGAGGTCGACCACGCCGCTCATGGACATGTTCCGTGGCTGCATGAGACCAATCCTCCCCCCTCGTCGCGGTTCCCGGGGAATCGCCCCCCGAAAGCGCCACCTGCGGCGCGCGACGGTGACGCGCTGTCCGGCGCGAGGTCCCCTCCCGCGCGGCGGCCGCCACCCTTTCGATACGACCCGTAGCGTAACTGTACGGCCGCACCATACGCAACGGGGATAGGGTTCCCAGCCATGTGCGCGCGTGAAACAGGCAGAAGGACCGGACGCCCCCGCAGTGCGGAGGCCGACCGGGCGATCCTGGACGCCGCGCGGCAGGCCCTGGTCGAGCTCGGCTGGGGCAAGCTCACCATGGGCGACGTCGCGGCCCGCGCGCGCGTCGCCAAGACCACCCTCTACCGGCGCTGGGCGAACAAGAACGAGCTCGCCGTGGACGCGGTCGCCGCGCTCTTCGACGAGCTCGAACTGCCCGACCGCGGCAGCC
Source organism: Streptomyces sp. NPDC006207 (assembly GCF_040613835.1). Lineage (NCBI taxonomy): Bacteria > Bacillati > Actinomycetota > Actinomycetes > Kitasatosporales > Streptomycetaceae > Streptomyces > Streptomyces sp. NPDC006207. Next base: position 54,987 of record NZ_JBEXSX010000003.1, read on the forward strand.
TGCGGGCCGACGTGGAGGGCGTGGTCCTGCAGTTCGCGGCCCTGCTGGAGCAGCCCGCCACCAAGACCGCGCTCATGGCGGTGGTCGCCGAGGCCACCCACGACGAGGCACTGCGGCAGCGGATCCGGGAGGCGATCGTCGACCGGCAGAAGCGCCTGGTCATCGAGGGCCGCCGGCGCGCCCAGGAGCGCGGGGAGATCCCGCCGGACGACGGCGACCCCGCGCCGCAGATCGACCTGATCTTCGACGTGATCGCGGGCGCCGTGGTGCACCGCGCGCTCGTCAGCTGCGAACCGGTGGACGCCGACTGGGCGGCCCGCTTCACCACCGTCCTGCTGGGCGGGCTCGCGGCAGCGTCAACGTCCTAGCCGTCGCCGGGAGTTCGGCTTCCCTTTGCTCGAAGGAGCCGCGGCACCTCTTGCCCGCATGGCATGTCATCGTCATGATTACCGGCGGGTCATCTACTCGCATAGACAACCCGGCGGCCAGGCATGGCCGTTGCTCGGCGTTCCCTCGTTCCACCCTGTCAGCGCGCCCATTGATCGCTCGCCCCCAGGAGGATCGATCCACGTGAGACACCCTCACCCCGCTCGGCGCGGCGTCGTCGCCACCGTCGCCGCCTCGCTGATCGCCCTGACGGCCGCACAGAGCGCCACCGCGCTCCCCGCGTCCGCCACCCCGCGTGCCCACGCCCCGTCGTCCGCCGTCACCGTGGCGGAGGAACAGGCGGCGCGCGCCATCGCCGGCTCCCTCTCCGACGCCTCATGGCGCGCCCGCGTCCGCCACGCGGCGCTGGCCTCGGACGAGGTGGCCGTCACCGAGCTCGCCGGCCCGCAGCTGCGGCCCGCGCTCGCCGACGCCGACCGGCGGATCGCCGCCGCCAAGGGCCTCGGCGCGGACGTCGGTTCCCTGCTGCGGCTGCGGCTCGGGGACGACTCGATGCGCGGGGCGCTGGCCTCCGGCGTCACCCCGTGGGTGGCCGCGGCCAGTTCCGACGAGGACGTCCGCACCGTCACCGCCTACGACAGCCGGGGCCGGGCCCACCGCCTCGACGCCCGCAGCGCTCCCACCCACCCGGTGTACGTCGTCGACATCGACGGCTCCAAGGCACTGGCCGCGGGTCTGGACGTCCTCCAGTCGGAGCTGGGCCGCCAGGGTCTGACCTCGTCCGCCCGGCGCCCCGCGGCGCCGTCCTCCGCCTCGGCGGCCGCGGCCGGCTTCTGGACCACGCGCATCACCCAGGTCCGGCTCTCCGACGACGAGGAGCCGTGGGTCAAGGGCGACGCCGAGATCTACACCCTCGTCACGGGATTCGGCCAGGACGGCCTCGTGCGGGTCGACCCCGTCGACATGCCGTACCTGGACAACGACGGGACGACGTACAGCCCGAACCAGATCCTGGTCAACTGGTCGCTGTACAAGTACAACCTCGCCGACGCCGTGATGATGGAGGACGACGGCAGCACCAACTACCGCGACCTGGCCAAGGCCATTGCGGGAATCCTGCTGACCATCGCCGACCAGGGCACCTACATCCCGCTGGTGAACGCGGTCCTGGACGCCATCCCGGACGACTGGTGGACGGACGACCCGGACTACGTCGACTCCTGGTACACGCTGGCGCAGAGCGACAACGGCACCCGCTACGGCGCCCGCGGCAACGGCTGGATGACCCTCCAGCCGTACTTCGTCGAGCAGTTCTGAGCAGCGTGCCCGCCGCCCCCGGGCTTTTGGGGGCGGCGGGCACGGCAGCGGGGCCCGGCGGGAACACGCGCTGTTCCCGCCGGGCCCCGCGCGGTTCGTCAGAAGCGCGCGGGCTCCGTGTAGCTGCCCCACTCGTCGCGCAGGGCCCCGCAGATCTCGCCCAGGGTGGCCTCGGCCCGCACCGCGTCCAGCATCGGCCCGATCATGTTGCTGCCGTCCCGGGCGGCGGTCAGCATCGCCTCCAGCGCCTTGCGGACGGCCGCGTCGTCCCGCTCGCCCTTGCGGCCGGCGAGCACACGGACCTGCTCCCGCTCGACCTCGTGGCTGACCCGCAGGATCTCCAGGTCGCCCGTCACGGAGCCGGTGTGGCAGTTGACGCCGACGACCTTCTTGTCGCCCTTCTCCAGGGCGCGCTGGTACTCGAAGGCGGCCTCGGCGATCCGGCCGGTGAAGTAGCCGTCCTCGATGCCGCGCAGGATGCCCGAGGTGATCGGGCCCACCGCGTGCCTGCCGTCCGGCACGGCGCGGGCGCCGAGCTCCTTGATCTTGTCGAAGATCTTCTCCGCGTCCGCCTCGATGCGGTCGGTCAGCGCCTCGACGTACCAGGAACCGCCCAGCGGGTCGGCCACGTTGGCGACGCCGGTCTCCTCCATCAGCACCTGCTGCGTGCGCAGCGCGATCTCCGCCGCCTGGGCGCTGGGCAGCGCCAGCGTCTCGTCCAGGGCGTTGGTGTGCAGCGAGTTGGTGCCGCCGAGGACCGCGGCCAGGGCCTCGACGGCGGTACGCACGACGTTGTTGTACGGCTGCTGGGCGGTCAGCGAGACGCCGGCCGTCTGGGTGTGGAAGCGCAGCCACTGCGCCTTGTCGGTCTTCGCGCCGTACACGTCGCGCATCCAGCGGGCCCAGATCCGGCGCGCGGCGCGGAACTTGGCGATCTCCTCGAAGAAGTCCAGGTGGGCGTCGAAGAAGAAGGACAGGCCCGGCGCGAAGGTGTCGACGTCCAGACCGCGCGACAGGCCCAGCTCCACGTAGCCGAAGCCGTCGGCGAGGGTGTAGGCGAGCTCCTGCGCGGCCGTGGAACCGGCCTCGCGGATGTGGTAGCCGGAGACCGACAGCGGCTTGTACGCGGGGATGCCCGCCGCGCAGTGCTCCATCAGGTCGCCGATCAGGCGCAGGTGCGGCTCGGGGGCGAAGAGCCACTCCTTCTGCGCGATGTACTCCTTGAAGATGTCGGTCTGCAGGGTGCCGTTGAGCACGGCGGGGTCGACGCCCTGGCGCTCGGCGGCCACCAGGTACATGCAGAAGACCGGCACCGCGGGACCGGAGATCGTCATGGAGGTGGTGACGTCGCCGAGCGGGATGTCCTTGAAGAGGACCTCCATGTCGGCGGCGGAGTCGATGGCGACACCGCAGTGGCCGACCTCACCCAGCGAGCGGGGGTCGTCGGAGTCGCGTCCCATGAGGGTGGGCATGTCGAACGCGACGGACAGGCCGCCACCACCCGCCTCGAGGATCATCTTGTAGCGCTCGTTGGTCTGCTCGGCGTTGCCGAAACCGGCGAACTGGCGGATCGTCCACGTACGGCCCCGGTAACCCGTCGCGTGCAGACCGCGCGTGAAGGGGTACTCACCGGGCCAGCCGATCCGCTCGAAGCCGGGCACCTCGGCACCCGCGGGCGGGCCGTACACGGGCTCGACCGGGTCGCCGGAGAGGGTGGTGAAGTCGGCCTCGCGCTTGCGCGCGGTGTCGTAGCGCGCCTGCCAGCGGCTGCGCCCCTCCTCGATGGCTGCAGCGTCCATGCCGTGTCTCCGCCTCTCTCGCCTTCCGGGCCGGTCCCCGTACCACGAGGATGACCCCTACAAGGCGAAAATACTAGGACGTCCTAGTACCTGTCGACGGCGGAACCCCCCGTCCGTCGAACGAGGGGAGGAAACCGCAGGTCAGGCCGGTCTCAGACCTTGACGGGTTCACCCGCGGGGGCCACCAGCGGGGTGACCTCGCGGCTCACCTTGCGCTCGACGAAGAACGCGGCGGTGGGGATCGTCCCGGCCAGCAGCACCCACGCCAGCTTGCCGAGCGGCCACTTCGCCTTGGAGCCCAGGTCGAAGGCGAAGACCAGGTACAGGACGTACAGCCAGCCGTGGGCGATGCTGACGACCTTGGTGAAGCCCGCGGCGCCGTCGACCTCCAGCACGTACTTGGCGATCACGCCGATGGTCAGCAGCACCAGCAGCACGCCCGTCACGTAGGCGAGCACGCGGTACCGGGTCAGAACACTCTGCTTCATGCGGACGAGCGTAACCGGTGCGATTCCGGCGCTTCCCCCGGCCCCGGCCGTGGCGCGCGTCACTCCTCGAAGTCCCCCGCCGCTATGCGCAGCGGCCGCAGCAGGTCGAAGATCTCCGCGCACTGCTCGTCGTCGTACGCGCCGAGCCCGAACTTCATCCCCATGAGGTCCTCGGTGGCGGCCTCGCACACCTCGCGGCCCTTGACGGTGATGGAGGCGAGCGTGCCGCGCCCGTCGTTGGGGTTGGGCCGCTTGGCGACGAAGCCGGCGGCGACCAGCCGGTCGACGGTGTTGGTGACCGAGGTGGGGTGCACCATGAGGCGTTCGCCGATCTTGGACATCGGCAGCTCGCCCTCCTTGCTGAAGGCCAGCAGCACCAGGGCCTCGTAGCGCGCGAAGGTCAGCCCGTAGGGCTTGACGACGGAGTCGACCTGGGAGAGCAGGATCTGCTGGGCGCGCATGATCGACGTGATCGCGACCATCGAGGGCACGCGCCCCCAGCGCCGGGTCCAGATGTCGTCCGCACGGGCGATGGGGTCGAAGGGCAGGCTCAGCGGCTTGGGCACAGGCCCGAGCCTACCCGTCGGTCACATGCTGGGCAGCCGCGTCTCGCGGGGCGGGACGCCGCGCCTCACCGGCGCCACGGTGCGCGTGATCATACGCCGGGCTCCCGTCACACGTATTACCGCGGTGTTTCAGCCACCCGAGCCGCGGATCGTGACCGGAAAGCCGCCCTCCCCGGGGAGGGTTTCCCCTACTCGTGGGACGGAGTTGTCACCCTTTGGGCCGGGAGATGGCCGCATGGGCCGGGGCCACCGTCGCACGAACCGGCCAATGCATGAAGTGCACCTGTCATTAACCCGTCGTTCGGTGCGAGGCTCCTTGCCGCGCGGAACACCGCGCGTCCCCCACACCGCTCCGGGCGCCCACCTGCCCGGAGTCCTCGCCCGTCGCCCCCACGCGACGGGACCCAAGGAGTCACATTGCGCAAGAAGCTGGCATTCGGCACCCTTGCCGCCGCCTCGGCGCTCCTGGCCGGCGGTCTCCAGTCCTTCGCCGCGAACGCCCAGAGCGCCCCCACCGCTCCGGCCCTCGCCGCCGCCCACGCGCAGGCCCTGTCCGACGCCCGCGGCAAGGCCGCCGGCCTCGCCGGGAGCCTCGGGCTCGGCGACCGCGAGCAGCTGACCGTCAGGGACGTCGTCGTCGACCCCGACGGCACCCGTCACCTGCGCTACGACCGCACCTACGCCGGCCTGGAGGTGCTCGGCGGCGACCTGGTGGTGCACCAGGACAAGAGCGGCGCCACCCGGTCCGTCTCGCGCGCGGTCACCGCGAGGATCGCGCCCGCCACGCTCACGCCCTCCGTCACGGCCGCGGCCGCCGAGGAGAAGGCCGCGGCGACGGTCAAGGGCCTGCTGAAGACCCCGCTGGTCAAGGGCGAGGAGCCGCTGAAGGCGGTCGGGCAGGCCGCGGCCCCCGAGAAGGTCGTCTGGGCCGTCAGCGGCACGCCCCGCCTGGCGTACCGGACCGTGGTCCACGGCACCCAGGCCGACGGCACCCCCAGCGCGCTGAACGTCATCACCGACGCCGCCACCGGCGCCGTGATCCAAGCCTACGAGGGCATCCAGACCGGCAGCGGCACCGGCGTCCACGTGGGCTCGGTCCCGCTGACCACCACGAAGTCCGGCAGCACCTACACCCTCAAGGACGCGAGCCGCGGCGGCATCTACACCACGGACCTGAACAACCGCACCAGCGGGACGGGGACGACCTTCTCCGACACCGACGACGTCTGGGGCAACGGCTCCGCCTCCAACCGCCAGTCGGCGGCCGTGGACGCGCAGTTCGGCGCGGCGGCGACGTGGGACTTCTACAAGAACACCTTCAGCCGCTCCGGCATCCGCAACGACGGCAAGGGCTCCCTGTCGCGCGCCCACTACGGCAGCAACTACGTCAACGCCTTCTGGGACGACAGCTGCTTCTGCATGACCTACGGCGACGGCTCGGGCAACACCCACCCGCTGACCGCACTCGACGTCGCGGGCCACGAGATATCCCACGGCGTCACCAGCGCCACGGCCGGCCTGACCTACTCCGGCGAGTCCGGCGGCCTCAACGAGGCCACCTCCGACATCTTCGGCACCATGGTCGAGTTCTACGCCAACCTGGCCTCCGACACCCCCGACTACCTCATCGGCGAGAAGATCGACATCAACGGCGACGGCAGCCCGCTGCGGTACATGGACAAGCCGTCCAAGGACGGCGCCTCCGCCGACTACTGGTCGTCCTCGGTGAAGAACCTCGACGTCCATTACTCGTCGGGCGTGGCCAACCACTTCTTCTACCTGCTCTCGGAGGGCAGCGGCGCCAAGACCGTCAACGGCGTCAGCTACAACAGCCCGACGAAGAACGGCTCCACCGTCACCGGCATCGGCCGCGCCAAGGCCGCCGCCATCTGGTACCGCGCGCTGACGGTGTACTTCACCTCGTCCACCAACTACACCAAGGCCCGCACCGCGACCCTGAACGCGGCCAAGGACCTGTACGGCAGCGGCTCCGCCGAGTACAACGCGGTCGCCGCCGCGTGGACCGGGGTCAACGTCACCTGACCCGGGGCCGGTTGACCCGACCGGCACCCCCATCACCCGTGGTGCCGCGGACCGCCCCATACGGTCCGCGGCACCACGAGCACGCGTACCCGCCCCGGCCCCCTCACACCCCGCCGACGGCAGTCCCCCGCACCCGCGCCAGCACCAGCAGGACGCACACCGTCCCCGCACCCCCCGCCACCGCCGTCACCGCATGCGGCCGGACGAACTCCGCCGCCCCACCCGCCACCGCCATCCCCAGACCCTGGATCGTCATCAACCCCGCCGACTGCAACGTCATCGCCCGCCCCCGCAACCCCTCCGGCACCGCCGCCACGAACCACTGAGCTGAACCTCCCCCGGCCGCCCTCGCACCGCTCGGCCCCAAGGGGCCTCACCGGCTTCGGACGCCTGCGCCGGGCTCCGCCCGGCCCCCTCACACCCCGCCGACGGCAGTCCCCCGCACCCGCGCCAGCACCAGCAGGACGCACACCGTCCCCGCACCCCCCGCCACCGCCGTCACCGCATGCGGCCGGACGAACTCCGCCGCCCCACCCGCCACCGCCATCCCCAGACCCTGGATCGTCATCAACCCCGCCGACTGCAACGTCATCGCCCGCCCCCGCAACCCCTCCGGCACCGCCGCCACGAACCACTGATCGAGGCCGAGGGTGTAGGCGGCCGTCAGCCCCGTGGTGAACATCGCGGCGACGGCCAGGGGCAGCGAGGGGCGCAGGGCGAAGAGGGCGTACGGGAGGAGGGAGCACGCGGCGAGGGGGACGGTGAGGCGGGCGCGCGCGGCCGGGGGCAGGAAGGCGCCCGCGAGGAGTTCGCCGAGGACGGTGCCGACGGGCATCGCGGCCATGAAGAGGCCGAGGCCCGGGGTGCCGGCGCCGATGGAGTCGGTGTACGGGGCCGCGAGCGCCTCCGGGAACACCACGAAGAACGGCTGGATCCAGCAGAGCAGCAGCAGGGACCGCACCCGGGGGTCCCGCAGCAGGCGGCCGCTGCCGCCGGCGGAGCGCGCCGCGCCGCCGCCGCGCGCGGGGCGCCGCGCGGTGCCGAGGCGCAGCAGCAGGGCGGAGCCCAGGAAGGCCGCCACGGTGATCGCCAGCGCGGCCCGGGGCGGCAGGAGGACCAGCAGGAACCCGCCGACGCCGAAGCCCACGATCTGCGCGCCCTGGGCGACCATGCGGATCAGGGACCGGCCCAGCACGAAGGTGTCGCCGGGCAGGATGTCGGCCAGGCTCGCGGCCCGGGTGCCGGTGAACACCGGGGCGATCATCGCCATCACGCACCGCAGGCCGAGCAGGACCGCGATCGGCGTCCCGGGCAGCACCATCCCGGCCGCGCACGCTGCGCACAGCAGGTCGCACACGACCAGCACCCGGCGCGGCGGGAAGCGGTCGGAGATCCCGGCGAGCAGGGTGCCGCTGAGCGCGTACGGCACGAAGCCGAGCGCGAAGGTGAGCGCGGTCAGCAGCGGCGACCCGGTGAGCCGGAAGACCAGCACGGACAGCGCGATCTCGGCGACCACGGTGCCCTGGAGCGACAGTACGTGTGCCGCGTAGACCGCCCGGAACTCCCGTACGGCGAAGACCGCGCGGTAGCCGCGCCCGGCGGCCGGGCCCGCCGCGGTGGTGTCGGTGTTCAGCGTCATGGGCGCAGCCTGGCGGCCGGGACGGGGCACGCCGTAGTGTTTCGGCTCCAGCCGAAAGTCGAGGAGCAGGGGTCCGCCGTGCCGTTCCGTATGCGCTTCGGACCGGACGACCTGTTGCGCTGCCGGTTCGCGCTCTCCCCGCTGTGGGAGACCGAGGGGGCCGTCCGCACCCTGAAGGAGCCCGGGCTGCAGACGTACCACGTGCCGTGGTTGCGGCAGACCCGTGAGGCGGCCCGGGCCCTCGACCTCACCCCGCTGTGGCTGCTGATGCCCCGCCCCGGCCACAGCCCGGACTTCCTCTGCCCGCCCCCGCTGGGCCCGTCGGCGGCCATCGAGGACGAGCTCGCCCGGGTACGGGCCACCGATCCGGAGGTCGCCCGGCAGGACATGGCCCGTTCGCTGGCGGACACCCCGGGCGCCGCCGACAGCCCGCGCGGCCGGGCGATGCTGGCCGACCCGGCGCGCGCGGTGCGGGAACTGGCGGATCTGTACGAGCGGGCCTGGGAGACGCTGGTGGCGCCGTACTGGCCCCGGTTGCGTGCCGTGCTGGAGGCCGACATCGCCTTCCGCGCACGCCGGCTGGCCGACGGCGGGCTGACGGGCCTCTTCGCCGACCTCCATCCCTCGCTGAGCTGGGCGGACGGCACCCTCACGCTGCACAAGCCGACGGAGCACGACCGGGACCTGGGCGGCGACGGCCTGGTCCTGGCGCCCAGCGTCTTCGTGTGGCCGGACCTCGCGGCGGGCTTCGACCCGCCCTGGCAGGGCACCGTCGTCTATCCGGCGCGCGGCATCGGCGGCCTGTGGCAGACCCCGCAGGCCGCCTCCGGGGCCCTGGTGCGGCTGCTCGGCGCCAACCGGGCGGCCATCCTCGGCGGTCTGGGCGAGCCGGCGACCACGACCGCGCTCGCCCACCGGCACGGCCTCGCCGTGTCATCGGTGTCGGCGCACCTGTCGGTCCTGCGGGACGCAGGGTTGCTCACCTCGCGCCGCTACGGCCACCAGGTGCTGTACGAGCGCACCCCGCTGGGCAGCGCGCTGGCCGGCGACTGACCGCCGGGACGCGGAACGCCGCGGGGTGCGGAACGGCTACTGCGCGAGGTGCCGCTCGACGGTCTCCACCTTGGAGGTGAGCCCGTCGGTGACGCCGGGCCGGATGTCGGCCTTGAGGACCACCGAGACGCGCGGTGCCCGGGCCTCGACGGCTGCCACGGCGCGCTTGACGACATCCATGACCTCGTCCCATTCGCCCTCGATGGAGGTGAACATCGCGTCGGTGCGGTGGGGCAGCCCCGACTCGCGCACCACACGGACCGCGTCGGCCACGTACGCGCCGACGTCCTCGCCGACGCCGAGCGGGGTGACGGAGAAGGCGACGATCATGCCTCGACCACGCCTTCCTTGAGCTCCTTGCGCGCGCGGGCGGCGATGACACCGGCCTCGGCCTCGCGGCGGAGCCTGCGCTCGGCGAAGAAGCCGCCAGTGGGGAGGACGGACAGCACGAAGTACAGCGCGGCGCGGCCGAGCGGCCACTTGGCACGGTTCCAGGCGTCCAGCCAGAACACGACGTAGAGCACGAAGAGGACGCCGTGGATCATGCCCATGACGGGGACCGCGTTGAAGTCCGTGGTGCGCTTGAGCACCGAGCAGACCAGCAGGAGCAGGAAGGAGACCGCCTCTGGGGCGGAGACCAGGCGGAGCCGGTTCAGGGCGGAGGCGGTCTTGATGTCCACGGGACCTCACTATCGGGACAGGGACTGCGGCGGGCGTGGGCACTGCGATCGAGTGTTTGTGAATGCGATCACAAGTGTTCCGCCCATTATCACCCGGCCCTCCGGCCGCCCCGCCCCCGGGGCCCCCGGGGGAACAGGTGAACCATCGGCGCGCGGGACGCGTCCCCCTCCACGACGGAAGACGAACCGCCCTCTCGAGGAAGAAGCGGGATGAAGCTGGACTGGGACCGCCGGCACTGCGCCCGGCGCGGGCACATCACGTACGCGCCCGACGAGGCGCACCTGCGGGAGCGGCTGCGCGCCGACACCGCGCTGGGAGAAGTGTGGCGCTGCCTGCGCTGCGGCGACTTCGCCCTGGGCGCGCCGCACGGCTCGGGCCCGGCCGACCGGGCGCCCGAGGTGCCGCGCGGCCGGGCGCTGCGCGACCTGTTCATCCTGCGCTTCCTGGCGGTCGAGCGGCTGCTGCGGGGGGCGTTCATCGTCGTCGCGGCCTGGGCCGTGTGGCGGTTCAGCAACTCGCAGGACTCGGTGCGCCGGTTCTTCGAGGAGAACCTCACCGTCTTCCGCCCGGTCTTCCGGCACTTCCACTACGACCTCGACCACTCCCCCGTCGTGGACACCATCCGCCGCACCTTCGAGTACCGGCACTCGACGCTGCTGATCGTGGCGGGCGCGCTGCTCGCGTACGCGGTGATCGAGATCGTCGAGGCCGTCGGCCTGTGGGCGGCCAAGCGGTGGGCGGAGTACCTGACGGTGGTGGCGACCGCGGCCTTCCTGCCGCTGGAGGTCTGGGAGCTCACCGAGAAGGTGAGCTACCTCAAGATCGGCACGCTGGTCCTCAACGTCCTCGCCGTCCTCTACATCCTGCTCTCCAAGCGGCTGTTCGGGCTGCGCGGCGGTCACACGGCCTTCGAGGCCGAGCGCCGCGGCGCCTCGCTGCTGGAGGTCGAGGAGGCGGCGGGAGCGCCGCACGGAACCACTGCACCCCATGTGACGCGGACCCTGGTGACGGGTTCCTCCCGGACGGATACGGTCTGACCCGTGGCTCAGTTTCGATTGCAGGGCAGCAAGGTGCTCGCCGTGGACATGGCCGGCGACGCCGTCAAGGCGAAGAACGGCTCGATGGTCGCGTACGACGGCCAGATGAGCTTCAAGAAGATGTCCGGGGGCGGTGAGGGCCTGCGCGGCATGGTCACCCGGCGGCTGACCGGGGAGTCGATGGAGGTCATGGAGGTGCGCGGGCAGGGCACCTGCTACTTCGCCGACCGCGCGAGCGAGATCAACCTCGTCCGCCTGAACGGGGAGAAGCTGTACGTCGAGGCCAGCAACCTGCTCGCCACCGAGGCGGCGCTGCGCACCGGCACCACCTTCACCGGCCTGCGCGGTGCCTCGCAGGGCAACGGCCTGTTCACCACCACGGTGGAGGGCGTCGGCCAGGCGGCGATCACCTCCGACGGCCCGGCCGTGGTGCTGCGCGTCGCCCCCGGCCTGCCGCTGCAGGTGGACCCGGGCGCGTACGTGGCGCACACCGGCAACCTCCAGCAGCACTTCCAGGCGGGCATCAGCTGGCGGTCGGTGATCGGCGAGTCGGGCGGCGAGTCCTTCCAGATCCGCTTCGAGGGCGACGGCCTGGTGTACGTCCAGCCCAGCGAGCGCAACACCATCGGGGGGCAGGTCTGATGCCGTTCACCCGCGTCAACTCCAAGATGGTCGAGGCCCAGGTGCTGCCGGGCCAGCGGCTGTTCAGCCAGCGCGGCGCGATGCTGGCCTACCGGGGGAACGTGAGCTTCACCCCCAACGTGCAGGGCGGCCAGGGCGGCATCGGCTCGATGATCGGCCGCCGGCTCGCCAACGAGGCGACGCCGCTGATGACCGTCGAGGGCCACGGCTCGGTGATGTTCGGCCACGGTGGCCACCACGTGCACTGCGTCGACCTGACCGGCGACACCCTGTACGTCGAGGCGGACCGGCTGCTGGCCTTCGACGGCTCGCTGCGGCAGGGCACGATGTTCATGGGGTCCCAGGGCGGCGTCATGGGCGTCATCCGCGGTCAGGTCACCGGTCAGGGCCTGTTCACCACGACCCTGCAGGGGCACGGCGCGGTCGCGGTGATGGCCCACGGCGGCGTCATCGAGCTGCCGATCACCCCGCAGCGCCCGGTGCACGTCGACCCCCAGGCGTACGTCGCCCACCGCGGCGACGTACGCAACAAGCTGTCCACCGCGCTCGGCTGGCGCGACATGGTGGGCCGCGGTTCCGGTGAGGCGTTCCAGCTGGAGCTGTCGGGGCAGGGCACGGTCTACGTGCAGGCGAGTGAGGAGAAGCTGTGAGCACCGGACCCGTCGTCCACGACCCGTACACCCTGCCGGTCGACGACAACGTCAACCCCTACGCCTTCAGCGTCGACCTGAAGGGCCAGTGGTTCCTGCAGAAGGGGAAGATGATCGCCTACTACGGGCAGATCAGCTTCCACGGCATCGGCCACGGCGCCCTCGACGGCCTGATCCGCAGCAACTTCCACTCCCCGCTGCACGCCTCGGACTGGGTGGTCGCCGAGGGCCAGGGCAAGATGATCCTCGCCGACCGGGCGTTCGACGTGAACTCCTTCGACCTGGAGGACGGCAACCTGACCATCCGGTCGGGCAACTTGCTGGCCTTCCAGCCGGGCCTGTCGCTCAAGCAGTCGATCATCCCGGGCTTCCTCACCCTGATCGGCACGGGGAAGTTCGTGGCGGCCTCCAACGGAGCCGTGCACTTCGTCGAGCCTCCGGTCCGTGTCGACCCGCAGGCGCTGGTGGGATGGGCGGACTGCCCCTCCCCCTGCCACCATTACGACCACGGGTACATGCGCGGCGTACTGGGCGGCCTGCGGGCGCTGACCGGCGTCGGCGGCACCTCGGGCGAGGAGCACCAGTTCGAGTTCGTCGGCGCGGGGCAGGTGCTGCTCCAGTCGAGCGAGGTCCTCATGCCCGAGCAGGCCACGGGCGCGGTCCCGCACGAGGCCGGCGTCCCGGGCGGCGGAGCGGGCGCCCCGGGCATGCCTCAGGGCGTGCCGAGGCTCCCGGGACAGCTCGGGGACCTGCAGCGCCGCTTCGGTCTGTGAAGCTACCGACACGTATCGGGACCCCGAATAATCCGGATTTCAACTTTCTGGGTATAATTCCATCATGGAGACAGAGACCGGCACCCTTTGGCTGACCGCCGACGAGCAGCGCACCTGGCGCATCCACCTGGAGGTCAGCAAGTTGCTGACCCACCAGCTCGAACGGGACCTGCAGCCGTTCGGTCTGACGTACAACGACTACGAGATCCTGGTGAACCTCTCGGAGTCGCCCGAGCACCGCATGCGGATGAGCGACCTGGCCCGTGCCACCCTGCAGTCCAAGAGCCGGCTGTCCCACCAGATCAGCCGGATGGAGACCGCGGGCCTGGTCCGCCGCGAGAACTGCGAGTCCGACCGGCGCGGACTGTTCGCCGTCCTCACCGAGGACGGCTGGGAGACCATGCGCAAGGTCGCCCCGCACCACGTCGTCGCCGTCCGGGAGCACTTCATCGACCTGCTCCCGGCCGAGGACCTGGCAGCACTGCGCAGGGCCCTCCACCCCGTCGCGGACCACCTGCGCGCGGTGCGCGGCAAGGCCTGACCCACCCGGCGGCCCGTTCGCCCGCGCCCCCGGGCGCGGGCGTCAGGCCTGCTCGGTGAGGCCGGCGACCAGTTCGTCGGCGGCGGCGTACGGGTCCAGCTCGCCCGCGACGATGCGCTCGGCGAGCGCGCCGAGGCGGCGGTCGCCGTGGAGGTCGCCGATGCGCTCGCGCAGCGTGGTGACGGCGATGTGCTCGACCTCCAGGGCCGCGCGGCGCAGCCGGCGCTCCGCGAGCACGCCGTGCTCCTCCATCCAGGCCCGGTGCTTCTCCAGGGCCTCGACCACCTCGTCGATGCCCTCCCCGCGGGCGGCGACCGTCTTGACGATCGGGGGGCGCCAGTCGCCCGGCCCGCGGGCCTCGCCCAGGCCCAGCATGTGGTTGAGCTCGCGGGCGGTCGCCTCGGCACCGTCCCGGTCGGCCTTGTTGACGACGTACACGTCGCCGATCTCGAGGATGCCGGCCTTCGCCGCCTGGATGCCGTCGCCCATGCCCGGCGCCAGCAGCACCACGCAGGTGTCGGCCTGGGCGGCGATCTCCACCTCGGACTGGCCGACGCCGACGGTCTCCACCAGGATCACGTCGCAGCCGGCCGCGTCGAGCACGCGGATCGCCTGCGGCGCCGCCCAGGCCAGACCACCCAGGTGGCCGCGGGTGGCCATGGAGCGGATGTAGACGCCGGGGTCGGAGGCGTGGTCGCTCATCCGGACCCGGTCGCCGAGCAGGGCTCCCCCGCTGAACGGCGAGGAGGGGTCCACGGCCAGCACCCCGACCCGCTTCCCGGCCCGCCGGTACGCCGAGACCAGCGCGGACGTCGACGTGGACTTGCCGACGCCCGGTGAGCCGGTCAGGCCGACCACGTACGCGCCACCGGTCAGCGGCGCGAGCGCGGCCATCACCTCCCGCAGCTGCGGGGACGCCCCCTCCACCAGTGAGATCAGCCGGGCGACCGCCCGCGGGCGGCCCTGCCGTGCCTGCTCCACCAGGGTGGGGACGTCCATCGCTGTGCTCCTCTTTTTTTCAGGGCTCGGTTCGCCTCCGGTGCGCTCAGCCGTCGCCGACGGTCGACCGTGCTCGCCCGCTCGTTCCTCGCGGGCTCCGCGCGCTCTCCCTTTCGGCAACGGCCGCTCCCCTTCGGCTCACCCGCCGTTCGTACTGCTACTTGCCCGGCACGCGGATGATCAGGGCGTCGCCCTGGCCGCCGCCGCCGCACAGGGCCGCCGCGCCCACGCCGCCGCCGCGGCGCTTCAGCTCCAGGGCGAGGTGCAGGACGATACGGGCACCGGACATGCCGATCGGGTGACCGAGGGCGATGGCGCCGCCGTTGACGTTCACCTTTTCAGGTGTCACGCCCAGGTCCTTCATGGACTGCACGGACACCGCCGCGAAGGCCTCGTTGATCTCGATCAGGTCCAGGTCGCCGACGGACAGCCCCTCCTTCTTCAGGGCGTGCGCGATGGCGTTGGACGGCTGCGACTGCAGCGAGTTGTCCGGGCCGGCCACGTTGCCGTGGGCGCCGATCTCGGCGATCCACTCCAGGCCCAGCTCCTCGGCCTTGGCCTTGCTCATCACGACCACCGCGGCGGCGCCGTCGGAGATCTGCGAGGAGGTGCCCGCGGTGATCGTGCCCTCCTTGCTGAAGGCGGGGCGCAGCTTGGCCAGCGACTCGGCCGTGGTCTCCGCGCGGATGCCCTCGTCCTTGGCGAAGACCACCGGCTCGCCCTTGCGCTGCGGGATCTCCACCGGGGTGATCTCGGCCTCGAACAGGCCGTTCTTCTGCGCGGCGGCCGCCCGCTGGTGGGAGAGCGCGGCGATCTCGTCCTGCTCGGCGCGGCCGATGCCCAGGCGTGTGTTGTGCTTCTCGGTGGACTCGCCCATGGCGATGTCCTCGAAGGCGTCGGTGAGACCGTCGTACGCCATGGCGTCCAGCATCTGGACGGCGCCGTACTTGAAGCCCTCGCGGGACTTCGGCAGCAGGTGCGGGGCGTTGGTCATCGACTCCTGGCCGCCGGCCACGACGACGTCGAACTCACCCGCCCGGATCAATTGGTCGGCGAGGGCGATGGCGTCCAGACCGGACAGGCAGACCTTGTTGATCGTCAGCGCCGGCACGCTCATCGGGATGCCGGCCTTGACCGCGGCCTGACGGGCCGGGATCTGCCCGGCACCCGCCTGGAGCACCTGGCCCATGATCACGTACTGCACCTGGTCACCGCCGATGCCGGCCCGGTCCAGGGCGGCCTTGATGGCGACGGCGCCGAGTTCGGCGCCGGAGAAGGTGCGCAGCGAGCCGAGCAGCCGGCCCATGGGAGTGCGCGCACCCGCGACGATCACGGACGTTCGTGCCTGGCTGGTCATGACGCGGCCCCTTTGCACGGAGGGAAGGTTAACGATGGTTTTCGAGGGTGCTGTCAATGTACTGAGGGGTGGAGCCGGCGGTCACCCGGCAGACGGTGTGATCGCGCGCACGTTGCGTGACCATGCGGACCGGCGGTCCACTGGAGTCATGCTGACGCGAATCGACCACATCGGCATCGCCTGCTTCGACCTCGACAAGACCGTCGAGTTCTACCGTGCCACCTACGGCTTCGAGGTGTTCCACACCGAGGTGAACGAGGAACAGGGCGTGCGCGAGGCCATGCTCAAGATCAACGAGACCTCCGACGGCGGGGCCTCCTACCTCCAGCTGCTGGAGCCCACCCGCGAGGACTCCACCGTCGCCAAGTGGCTGGCCAAGAACGGAGAGGGGGTGCACCACATCGCCTTCGGGACCGAGGACGTCGACGGGGACGCGGCGGCCGTCCGCGACAAGGGCGTGCGGGTGCTCTACGACAGCCCGCGCACGGGTTCCATGGGGTCGCGGATCACCTTCCTGCACCCCAAGGACTGCCACGGTGTGCTCACCGAGCTCGTCACCTCGGCCAAGGACCACTGACCGGAGACGACTCGCCCCGGTAGAGTGGCCTGGCGACCCCGGGGTGGGCTGGGGTACCTGCCCGCGCTTCGGCGTGGGATCGGACACAATTCTCCGCAAGGCCCCGCGGTAAACGGGGCCCCGGGGAATCTCACTCGGTTGGCGGGTGGGTACACCAGGAGACGGATGGGACCGCGGAGTGCGGGGCTACGACCGCTACGAGGTTGAGGACGACCACCTCTCGCAGTTCGAGGCCGAGATGGAGCGGCTTCGTAAGGAGCGGGACAAGGTCGTCCAGCATGCTGACGACCTCGGCTACCAGGTCGAGGTGCTGCGCGCCAAGCTGCACGAGGCGCGCCGTAACCTCGCGACGCGTCCTGCCTACGACAACCTCGGCCACCAGGCCGACCAGTTGCTGCGCAACGCCCAGATCCAGGCCGACCAGCTGCGCGCCGACGCCGAGCGGGAGCTGCGCGAGGCGCGCGCGGCCACCCAGCGGCTGCTCCAGGAGCAGGCCGAGCACCAGGCCCGGGTGGAGGCCGAGTGGCACGCCGAGGCCGTCGCCCGGCGCCGGCGGCTGGACGAGGAACTGGCGGATCGCCGCACCAACGTCGAGAGCCACGTCAACGAGAACGTGGCCTGGGCCGAGCAGCTCCGCGCCCGTGCCGAGGCGCAGGCGCGCCGGCTCATGGAGGAGACCCGAGCGGAGTCGGAGGCCGCGCTGGCCGCCGCCCGCGCCGAGGCCCAGCGGATCGCCGAGGGCGCCCGCGACCGGCTGGAGTCGGAGTCCACGACCGCCCGCGCCGAGGCCGACCAGTTGCTGCGCCGCGCCCGCGCGGACGCCGAGCGGCTGCTGAACGCCGCGGCCAGCCAGGCCCAGGAGGCCACCACCCAGGCCGAGCAGCTGCGCGCCTCCACCCAGAGCGACACCGAACACGCCCGCACCCAGGCCGGCGAGCTCTCCCGCTCCGCCGAGGAGAAGCTGCGCGAGGCCCAGGAGAAGCTGCGCGAGGCGCAGAGCGAGTCCGACCGGCTGCGCGAGGAGGCCGCGGCCAACGCCGCCAAGCGGCTGGCCACCGTCGACGCCGACAACGAGCAGCGCACCCGTACGGCCAAGGCCGAGGTGGCCCGGCTGGTCGCCGAGGCCACCAAGGAGGCGGAGGCCGCCAAGGCCGAGGCCGAGCAGATCCTCGCCGACGCCAGGACCGAGGCCGAACGGCTGCACAGCCAGGCCCAGGAGACCGCCAAGTCCGAGGCGGCCGAGGACGCGGCGGCGGCCCTCGCCAAGGCGGCCCGCACCGCCGAGGAGGTCCTCAACAAGGCCACCGAGGACGCCCGTGCCACCACCCGCGCGGCGAGCGAGGAGGCCGAGCGCATCCGCCGCGAGGCGGAGACCGAGGCGGACCGGCTGCGCGGCCAGGCCGAGGAGTCGGCCGAGGAGCTGCTCGGCACCGCCAAGGACGACACCAAGGAGTACCGCGCCAAGACGGTCGAGCTGCAGGAGGAAGCCCGCAGGCTGCGCGGCGAGGCCGAGCAGCTGCGCGCCGAGGCGGTCGCCGAGGGCGAGCGCATCCGCGGCGAGGCGCGGCGCGAGGCCGTGCAGCAGATCGAGGAGGCGGCCCGGTCCGCCGAGGAGCTGCTGACCAAGGCGAAGGCCGAGGCCGCGGAGCACCGGCAGAAGGCGACCGTCGACTCCGAGAAGGCCCGTACCGAGGCGATCGAGCGCGCCGCGGCGCTGCGCAGGCAGGCCGACGAGCTGCTGGAGCGCGCCCGGGGCGAGGCCGAGCAGGTGCGCACCGAGGCCGAGCAGCAGGCCGAGCAGGTACGAGAGGACGCCGAGGGCGCCGGCCAGGTGCTGCGCGAGGAGGCCGAACGGGCCGCCCAGCGGCTGCGCGACGACGCCGAGGCCGATCTGGTCCGGCTGCGCGAGGAGGCCGAGCGCCGCATCACCGCGGCCGAGGAGGCGCTGCGCGAGGCCCGCACAGAGGCGGAGCGGCTGCGCCGCGAGACCGCCGAGGAGGCGGCCACGCTGCGCACGGAGGTCGCCGAGCGCGTCAGGGCGCTGCAGGAGCAGGCCGAGCAGGAGACGGTGCGGCTGCGGGACGAGGCCGCGGCCGACGCGTCGCAGACCCGGGCCGAGGCCGAGCAGCTCGCCGTCCGGCTGCGGGGCGACGCCGCCGCCGAGGCCGAGCAGTTGCGCACCGACGCCCAGGAGACCGCCGACCGCCTCCGCTCGGAGGCGCAGGAGACCGCGGGACGGTTGCGGGCCGAGGCGGCCGAGGCGCTGTCCGCCGCCCAGGAGGAGGCCGCACGCCGCCGCCGCGAGGCCGAGGAGTTGCTGGCCGCGGCCCGCGGCGAGGCGGAGCAGGAGCGCGCCCAGGCCGGTCGCGAGGGCGAGGAGCTGCTGGCGGCCGCCCGCAAGCGGGTGGAGGAGGCCGGCGCCGAGGCGGAACGGCTGGTCGCCGAGGCCGAGCGGCACGCCGCCGAGCTGGTCGGCGCGGCCGAGCAGACCGCCCAGCAGGTGCGGGACTCGGTCAACGGGCTGCACGAGCAGGCCGAGGAGGAGATCGCCGGGCTGCGCTCGGCGGCCGAGCACGCCGCGGAACGCCTGCGGTCCGAGGCCCAGGAGGCCGCGGACCGGCTGCACGCGGACGCCAACGCCGAGCGCGAGCGCGCCACCGAGGACGCCCAGCGGCTGCGGCGCGAGTCGCAGGAGGAGGCCGAGGAGGCCCGGCAGCTCGCCGACCGCACCGTCGGCGAGGCGATCGAGGAGGCGGACCGGCTGCGGGTGGAGACCCGCGACGAGTCCAACCGGCAGCGGGTGGAGGCCGCGGAACAGGCCGACCGGCTGCTCACCGAGGCGATCGAGGAGGCCGACCGGCTCCGCGCCGACGCCGCCGCCCGGGCCGAGGAGACCGTGGGCAAGGCGCAGCGCGACGCCGAGCGGCTGGCCATCCTGGCCAAGGACGCACTCGACTCCGCCGAGCGCGACGCCGAGGAGCGCCGCCGTGCGGCCGAGGAGGCGCTGGGCACCGCCGAGGCGGAGGCCCGCCGCATCCTCGACGAGGCGCGCGACGAGGCCAACAAGCGCCGCACGGAAGCGGCCCAGCAGGCCGACCAGCTGATCACCAGGGCCCGCGCCGAAGCGGAGCGGCTGGGCATCCTCGCCAAGGACGCACTCGACTCCGCCGAGCGCGACGCCGAGGCGGCCCGCTCGGAGTCCGACCGGATCCGGGACGAGGCGCGCGAGGACGCCAACAAGCGCCGCGCCGAGGCCGCGGGGCAGGCGGACGAGCTGATCTCCCAGGCGCAGGGCGAGGCGCTCAAGATCGGCACCACCGCGGAGGAGCAGGCCGACACGATGGTCGGCGCCGCCCGCAAGGAGGCCGACCGGATCGTCGGCGAGGCCACCTCCGAGAGCAACGGCATGGTGGAGCGGGCCCGTACGGACGCCGACACGCTGCTGGAGGAGGCCCGCAGGGACGCCACCGCCATCCGCGAGCGCGCGGAGGAGCTGCGGCAGCGCGTCGAGGCCGAGGTCGAGGAACTGCACGAGCGGGCCCGTAGCGAGTCGGCCGCCACGATGAAGTCGGCGGGCGAGCGGGTCGACAAGCTGGTCGAGGCCGCCACCGAGCAGCTGGAGAAGGCCGAGGCCAAGGCCCGCGAGCTGGTCACGGAAGCCGAGGCCAGGGCCGAGGAGACCCGGTCCACCGCGAGCGCGGAGGCCAGCAAGGTCCGCATCGCCGCGGTGAAGAAGGCCGAGGAACTGCTCAAGGGGGCCGAGCAGAAGAAGAACGACACGGAGCGGGAGGCGGAGCGGGTGCGGAGCGAGGCCCGCGCCGAGGCCGAGCGCATCGTGACCGAAGGCAAGAAGGAGCTCGAGGTGCTGAGCCGGCGCCGCCAGGACATCAACGCGGAGATCACCCGTGTGCAGGATGTCCTTGAGGCACTGGAGTCATTCCAGCAGCCGATCGACGGGGGAAAGAGCAACAGTCAGAACGCCACGCAGAACGGTAAGAACACGGTCACTGCAGGTGCAGCGGCCGGCACGACCCGGACAGGGAGCAAGCGGTCCGACGATGCGCCACTCGATTGAGCGGTCATTGTGCACAGTTACTGGACAGTGACTGTAAGACACGCCGCTTGGGCCCCTAGGATTCCCCCTATCACCCCACCCGGTCTGAATTGACAGGAACCCCATGAGCGACACTTCCTCCCCCTTCGGCTTCGAGCTCGTGCGGCGCGGATACGACCGCGGGCAGGTGGACGACCGCATCACCAAGCTCGTCGCCGACCGTGACAGTGCACTGGCCCGGATCAATGCGCTGGAGAAGCGCATCGAGGAACTCCACCTCGAGACCCAGAACGCGCAGGCGCAGGTCAACGACGCCGAGCCGTCGTACGCCGGTCTCGGCGCGCGGGTGGAGAAGATCCTCCGCCTCGCCGAGGAGGAGGCGAAGGACCTGCGCGAGGAGGCCCGCCGGGCCGCCGAGCAGCACCGCGAGCTGGCCGAGTCCGCCGCCACCCAGGTGCGCAACGACGCCGAGTCCTACGCCGCCGAGCGCAAGACCAAGGCCGAGGACGAGGGCGAGCGCATCGTCGAGAAGGCCAAGGGTGAGGCCGGCCAGCTGCGCGCCGACGCGCAGAAGGACGCGCAGGCCAAGCGCGAGGAGGCGGACGCCCTCTTCGAGGAGACCCGCGCCAAGGCGGCCCAGGCCGCGGCCGACTTCGAGACCAACCTGGCCAAGCGCCGCGAGCAGTCCGAGCGTGACCTGGCGTCCCGTCAGGCCAAGGCCGAGAAGCGCCTCGCCGAGATCGAGCACCGCGCCGAGCAGCTCCGCCTGGAGGCCGAGAAGCTGCGCACCGACGCCGAGCGCCGGGCCCGCCAGACGGTGGAGACCGCGCAGCGCCAGGCCGAGGACATCGTGGCCGACGCGAACGCCAAGGCGGACCGCATCCGCAGCGAATCCGAGCGCGAGCTGGCGGCGCTCACCAACCGCCGCGACAGCATCAACGCCCAGCTGACCAACGTCCGCGAGATGCTGGCCACGCTGACCGGTGCGGCGGTCGCCGCGGCCGGCGCCCCCGCCGACGACGAGCCCGTCTCGCGCGGCGTCCCGGCCCAGCGCTGACGTCCCACCGGTCTTCCGGAGCACATCGAGCCCCCTGTCCCCTCGGCAGGGGGCTCGGTCGTGTGCGGGAGCGCAAACGGGGGCGTGAATTCCGCGTGCATCGCGCGCCGCGGCCAAATAGTGTATGCGGCATGATCGAGCTGCAGGGGCTGACCAAGCGGTACGGCGACAAGACCGCGGTGGACGACCTCACCTTCACGGTGCGGCCGGGGGTGGTGACCGGCTTCCTCGGCCCCAACGGGGCGGGCAAGTCGACGACGATGCGCATGATGCTGGACCTGGACAATCCGACCAGCGGCAGCATCCGCATCGACGGCAAGCACTACCGCGAACTCCACGAACCGCTCAAGCACATCGGGGCGTTGCTCGAGGCCAAGGCCATCCACGGCGGCCGCACGGCGTACAACCACCTGCTGTGCCTGGCCCAGTCCAACCGCATCCCGGCCCGCCGGGTCGACGAGGTGCTGGAGACCGTCGGTCTCGCGCCCGTCGCCAAGAAGCGTTCCAAGGGGTTCTCCCTCGGCATGGGACAGCGTCTCGGCATCGCCGCGGCGCTGCTGGGCGACCCCGAGATCCTGATGTTCGACGAGCCGGTCAACGGACTGGACCCGGAGGGCATCCACTGGATCCGCAACCTGATGAAGGGGCTGGCCGCGCAGGGCCGCACGGTCTTCGTCTCCAGCCACCTCATGAGCGAGATGGCGCTCACCGCCGAGCACCTGATCGTGATCGGCCGCGGCAAGCTGATGGCGGACACGACGATGGCGGACTTCATCGCCGAGAACTCCCGCTCCTACGTGCGCGTCCGCACCCCCGAGCCGGAGAAGTTCAGGGACGCGCTGGCGGCCGCGTCGATCACCTCGGTGGTCGACGACGAGGGCGCCTTCGAGATCGAGGGCGCGGAGTCCGCCAAGATCGGTGAACTCGCCGCCCGGCACCAACTGGTGCTGCACGAGCTCAGCCCCCAGCAGGCCTCCCTGGAGCAGGCCTTCATGCAACTCACCGCCGAGTCGGTGGAGTACCACGCCGGTGGGGCCGCGGCGGAGGCCGGCGAGGCCGCGGCCCCCGCGCCCCAGTGGGGCGCCGCCTGGAACACGCACACCGGAAAGGAAGCCTGACATGGCAGCGACCACCGCTGTTCTGCAGTCGGAGTGGACCAAGGTCAGGACCGTCCGGTCGACCGTGTGGACGCTGGCGTCCGCCGCCGTCCTGACCATCGTCATCAGCGGTCTGTTCTGCCTGCTCTTCCGCACCCAGTGGGACACCATCGAAGAGGGCGCCCGCGCCCAGTTCGACGCCACCGCCCAGAGCCTGTCCGGTCTCTTCCTCGGTCAACTCGCGCTGATCACCTTCGGCGTGCTGATCATCTCCAGCGAGTACAGCACGGGCATGATCAGGGCCTCGCTCTCGGCGGTACCGCAGCGTGCGACCTTCTACCTCTCCAAGGTCGCCGTCGCCGCCGGCATCACCTTCGTCCTCGGGGTGATCGTCAGCTTCGTCTCCTTCTTCATCGGGCAGGCCGTCCTCGGCGGTGACCTCGACACCTCGATCAGCGATCCGGGGGTGCTGCGCGCGGTCTTCGGGGCCGGCCTCTACATGACGCTGATGGTGCTCTTCGCGGTCGGCGTCGCGACGATGCTGCGCAGCCCGCTGGTCTCACTGGGCATCCTCATCCCCTTCTTCTTCCTGATCTCCGGGATCCTCTCGGCCGTGCCGGGCGCCAAGGAGGTGGCCCGGTACTTCCCGGACCAGGCCGGCAGCAAGATCATGCGGGCCACGATCGCCCCGGACGACCCCGCCCCGTACAGCGCGTGGGGCGGACTCGGCATCATGGCGCTGTGGGTGGTCGTCGCGCTGATCGGCGGCTACGCGCTGCTGAAGAAGCGGGACGCCTGACCGCTCCCGGGCAATTCCGGCCTCACGGGGCGGGAACCGATCCCGCCCCGCTAGCCTCCTAATCCTCATGGGGGCGAGCGCCGCCCCGCGGACTGTTCGTCGAGGGGCGGAGCATGATCGAGGCAGTCGGCCTCACCAAGACCTACGGCAGCAAGACGGCCGTGTACAACCTGTCCTTCCAGGTGCGGCCCGGCATGGTGACCGGCTTCCTGGGGCCCAACGGCTCCGGGAAGTCGACCACGATGCGGATGATCCTGGGCCTGGACACGCCCACGGCCGGACGCGTGACCGTCGGCGGACAGCCGTTCCGGCAGCTGCCCAACGCCCCGCGCCGGGTGGGCGCGCTGCTGGACGCCAAGGCCGTGCACGGCGGGCGCAGCGCGCGCCAGCACCTGCTGTGCCTGGCGCAGTTGTCCGGGATCCCGGCCCGCCGGGTGGACGAGGTGCTGGGCGTGGTGGGCCTGCAGGAGGTCGCGCGCAGGCGCTCCAAGGGCTTCTCGCTCGGCATGGGGCAGCGCCTCGGCATCGCGGCGGCGCTGCTGGGCGACCCCGAGGTGCTGCTCTTCGACGAGCCGGTCAACGGTCTGGACCCGGAGGGCATCCACTGGGTACGCCATCTGATGCGCAAGCTCGCCTCGGAGGGCCGTACGGTCTTCGTCTCCTCGCACCTGATGAGCGAGATGGCGCTCACCGCGGACCACCTGATCGTGATCGGCCGCGGGCAGCTGCTGGCCGACATGAGCGTCAAGGACTTCATCGCGCGCAACTCCACCGGCTTCGCCGTGGTCCGCACCCCGGACGTGGCCGCGGACCGGGACAGGCTCACGAAGGCGCTGACCGAGGCGGGCGCGCAGGTGCAGCAGGAACAGGACGGCGCGCTGCGCGTGACCGGTCTTGAACTGCCGCGGATCAGCGACGTCGCGCACGAGTCCGAGGTGCGGCTGTGGGAGCTCTCGCCCCACCAGGCCTCGCTCGAGGAGGCCTACATGCGCCTCACCAACAGCGCCGTCGACTACCGCTCCACCGCCGACCCGCGGCAGGGCCTGCAGCAGCCCGGCGGTGCGCCGGCCCCCGGCGGCTGGGGCATGCCGCCGCAGGCGCCCTACCCGCAGCCCGTCCCGCAGCAACCGCCGTACGGGTACGGCTACGGGCACCCGCAGCCCCCGGTGCCGCCGTACGCGGCGCCGGTGCCGCCGGCCCCCGGCGCGGCGCCTGCCGCGCCCGTGAACCCGTACGCGCAGCCGCCCGTGCCGCCCGGCGCCCCCGTACCGCCGGCGGTGCCCGCCGCTCCCGCGGCTCCCGCCGCCCCGCCCGCCCCGCAGCCGACCCAGCCCGTCGAGGACGCCCGATGACCGCCCCCGTCCACCCGGCTCCGCAGTTCTCCTCCACCGTCCCGGTGCAGAGGACCCACCTCGGCCACGCGCTGAAGTCCGAGTGGACCAAGATCCGTACGGTGCGCTCCACGCTGTGGACGCTCGGCGTCATGCTGCTGCTGATCCTCGGCATCAACCTGCTCGTCGTCGGCCTGGGCTCGACCGAGAACGTCTCCGACCCGGTGCTCGGCTTCGGCCTGTTCGGGGTGCTCCTCGGCCAGCTCTGCGTCATGACGCTCGGCGTGCTGGTGATCAGTTCCGAGTACGGCACGGGCATGATCCGCACGACCCTCACCGCGTGCCCGCAGCGCGGCCGGGTGCTCACCGCGAAGGCGATCGTCTTCTTCGCGCTCACCTTCACCGTCACCACCGTGGCCTGCGCGCTCACCGCGCTGATGAACTACGCCACCTTCGGCGGCAGGTCCGTGGGCGACGACACCTACGTGGGCGCTCGGCTCGTCATCGAGGACGGCCTCACCACCGCGAGCGGCACCCAGTGGCTGGGCGCCACCGTCGGCGTCGGCCTGTACGTGGCGCTGCTCGGGCTGCTCTCGCTGGCCGTGGGCGCGCTGCTGCGGCACTCCGCGGGCGCGATCACCACGATGATGGGCGTGGTCCTGCTGCCGCTGATCATCGCGATCTTCATGCAGTCGGACAGCCTCCGCAAGGTGCAGGAGAAGCTGATCGAGTACTCCTCCCCCAACGCCATCGCGTCGCTCTACCAGATGCCGATGCTGGAGAACGGCGACGCCGACGGCGTGCGCCAGTTGATCGGGCTCGCGATCATCACGGCCGTCGCCCTGGGCGCGGCCTACGCGGCGCTCGCCAAGCGCGACGTCTGACCCGGGACACCGGGCTTCCGCTCCACGGTCAGTACCGGGGGGCGTTCCGGGACCGCTGGAGCCGTGCGCTCCGGCGGTCCCTGGCGTTCCAGCAGGCGGTGTGCCAGTGGCGCCGGTCCTCCACGCCGCCGTGCTCCGGCCAGGCCACCAGGTGCCCGACGCCCGGCGGGATCTCCTGGTCGCAACCGGGGCAGCGGTAGTGCTTGCCAGCCGGACTCCCGCTCAGCTGGCGGACGGTCCACTGCTCGCCCTGCCAGCTCTCCACACGCTCCGGGCCCCTGGCCGGTCCGGCCTCGGGACGCTCCTCGGCTCTGCCGGCGGCGCCTCGGGGGCGGTTTCGGCGCGGGGACACGGGCACACACCTCATGCGGTTCGGGGGACTCGGGGCCGCCAACCAGCGTACGCGTAGCGCGGACCGTGCCGGGTACCCGGTCGGGGAACCCCCCATTCCGGCCATCGCCGCGAAAATCATGAAATCGCGGTGCGCGGACCGTGCCTTTGGCACGTGTCAGGCGTTAGTGCCAGTAGGGGAGCCGTGTCGGCCACCGAGGAAGGTGTGAAGCACGATGCGTGTCGGTACTTTCGTCCTCGCCGCCCAGTTCCCGGGGCAGGGACCGGGGGAGGCGCTGCACCGCGCGGTGCGGTCCGCAGAGGCGGCGGAGCGGGCCGGGCTGGACTCCGTATGGCTGGCGGAGCACCACTTCGTGCCGTACGGCGTGTGCCCGTCGGCTGTGACGCTCGCCGCGCTGCTGCTGGGCAGGACGCGCCGGATCGGGATCGGTACGGCCGTGAGCGTCCTGCCGACCGCGCACCCCGTGGCGCTCGGCGAGCAGGCGGCGCTGCTGCACATCGCCTCGGGCGCCCGCTTCACGCTGGGCGTGGGCCGCGGCGGCCCCTGGGTGGACCTGGAGGTCTTCGGCGCCGGACTCGCCGCCTTCGAGAAGGGTTTCCCCGAGTCGCTGGACCTGCTGCTGCGCTGGCTCCGTGAGCCGCGCGTGGGGGCCTCGGGTGAACGATTCGCCTTCCGCGAGGTCGACGTCGTGCCGCGGGCGGACGAGTTCGAGGAGCCCAGCGGGCCGCCGGTCGTCGTCGCCTGCACCTCGCCGGGCAGCGTCCGGCTCGCGGCACGCAGGGGTCTGCCGATGCTGCTCGGCATGCACTGCGGCGACGAGGACAAAGCTGCCATGGTCGCAATGTGGCAGGCCGAGGCGCGCGATGCGGGGCTTTCACCCGAAATGGTGGCCACGGCGGAACATGTCTCCGCGGGCGTCGTACAGATCGCGGACCGCCGTGCGGACGCCGTGGAGACCCTCACCAAGGCGATGCCCGGCTGGCTCCAGCGGGGTCTCGCCGCGCACCGCACGGTAGACGGCCGGCCCCGGACGATGCGCGATCCGCTCGCCTACACCGAACTCCTCTGCGACCTCCACCCCGTGGGCCCGCCCGCGCTGTGCGCCGACCGGCTGGCCGCCACCGCCGAGCGGACCGGCATCAGCCGCTTCGCCCTGCTCGTCGAGGGCTCCGGCGATCTCGCGGCCACCGAGGAGAACGTGGCGCGGCTCGGCAGCGAAGTGCTCCCGCAATTGGCCTGATTGAAACATCAAAGAGCAGTGGTGCGACCAACGGCGGGAGCACCCTGCCCGGTTCAGCAGTCCCGCAGCTCCGGGGACTGGTTCAGCAGCTGTGCGCGTACGGAGGTGAAGGTGGCGTAACGCCCGTCGACCGCCGGGTCCAGCGGGAACACCGCGACCCGGTGGCAGTTCTGGAACGCCAGCCGGACCCCGAAGTGCCGCTGCAGGGCCCCCCGTATCGCGTCACTCGCCAGGGCGCGGAGCAGCTGCCCGCGCGCGTGCTCGTCCGGCGGAGGTACCTGGTTGTCGGCGAACTCGCCGCCGTCCACCTTGAGTTGTGCCGCCAGAGAGCTGATCATGTCCCATGCGTAAGGCAGGGAAGTCCGGACGCAGTCGACGAATTCCCGTTCGTCGACCTCGCCTCGCTCGGCCTGTTCGAGGAGGGCCGGTGAGACGTCGAGCGACATGAGTACTCCTCTCGTGACCCCCCTGTCCGAGGAGTCAGACGGACTACGGAGAGAAGCCGCCCAGAGTTCTCCCGCGCGACGGCTTCCACCCACAACCGTAGGCGGAGAGGTCCCATGACACTAGGCGCGAGCGCTCACAACAGGCCATTTTCCGACCGCGCCCGGTAGCGAGTAACGTTGCCGACCATGCGTCTCGTCATCGCCCGTTGCTCCGTGGACTACGCGGGCCGGCTCTCCGCCCATCTGCCGTCGGCCACCAGGCTGCTCCTGGTCAAGGCCGACGGCAGCGTCTCCGTCCACGCCGACGACCGTGCCTACAAGCCGCTGAACTGGATGTCGCCGCCCTGCACGCTCAAGGAGGGTGGGGACGGGGTCTGGACGGTCACCAACAAGGCCGGCGAGCAGCTGATCATCACCATCGAGGACGTGCTGCACGACTCCACGCACGAACTCGGGGTCGACCCCGGCCTGATCAAGGACGGCGTCGAGGCCCACCTCCAGGAGCTGCTGGCCGACCGCATGGAGGTGCTCGGCGAGGGCTGGAGCCTCGTCCGCCGCGAGTACCCGACGGCCATCGGCCCGGTGGACATCCTGGGCCGGGACGCGTCCGGCACGACCGTCGCCGTCGAGATCAAGCGCCGCGGAGAGATCGACGGCGTCGAGCAGCTCACCCGCTACCTCGAACTCCTCAACCGGGACCCCCTGCTGGCGCCCGTGAAGGGCGTCTTCGCGGCCCAGGAGATCAAGCCGCAGGCGCGCGTCCTCGCCACGGACCGCGGCATCGACTGCGTCGTCCTCGACTACGACGCGCTGCGCGGCATCGAGGACGACAAGCTCCGCCTCTTCTGACCCCAGGTCCCGGAGCGGCCGCGGGCACGCACCACGGCGCGGCCCGGCGGTCGGCAGACCACCGCGGCCGCGCCGTGACGGGCGCCGGTCAGGCGATCGTTCCGGACGTGGAGGACTCGTCCACCGGGGTACCGGGATCCGTGGTGGCGACCGCGGTCTCGGAGGGCCCGCCGGCGCTGGTGGTGTCGCTGGGCTCGGTCGTCTCCGTGGGATCCGGCGACGCCGGGGGGGACGTCGGGGGCTCGCTGCTCGGCGTGGTCGAGGGCTGTGTCGGCGACTTGGTCGGCGTCTTCGACGGCGTCGGCTTTCCGGGGGTCCCACCGCCCGGCTTCTTCGTCGGTGACGTCTCCCCGCCCCCCGGCTGCTCGGTCTCCCCGTCGCCCGTACCCGGGTCGACCGCACCGCCCGGCGCGCCCGGCGCGCCGGTGGACCCCGGCGTGGTGCCGCTCGCGGAGGGTCTGGGCCGTCGGCTGGAGCCGGGGCTCGGGGCGTCCTCGGCCGGGAAGCCATCGTCCGCGTTGTCCTCCTGGGCGGACTCGACCGGCTTGACGTTCATGGGTGTGTTCTGGTCACCGCCGGAGGCCGTCGTGCCGAGGGTGACGACGGTGCCGAGGACGGCGGCCAGCAGGGCGCCCGCGCCGGCGGCGACGAGGTTGCGGCGGGAACCGGTGAGGGCGATCCGGCGCGGGGCGGCGGCCGCCGCGGCAAGGCGCTTGCTGATGATCGTCGCGGGCGCATCGGACATGTCGGTGCCCGCCGCCGGGGTCTCGACGCCCGCGAGGCCCGTACCGGGCACAGGGCCGCCCGCGCGGTCCACGACGAGCGCGAGGGTGCGGCGCCCCACCGTGGTGCCCTGACGGTCCGCGAGGGCGCCGCGCAGGGCTATCGAGGCCTCCAGTTCGCTGCGGGCCCGGTCCAGGTTGCCGAGGCACAGCGCCAGGACGCCGAGTTCGTGGAGGAAGTACGCCTCCTCGGCCACCTCCCCGGCGAGCCGGGCGGCCTCCTGGCCGACGCGCAGCGCACGCTCCCACGCGCTCCAGTGCATGGCGGCCGCCAGGACGGGCGCCACCGCACGGGCCAGGAGCACGGCCGCGCTGGTGTGCCCGCCGTCGCGGGCGGCACTCAGGGCACCGAGGATGGCCTCCGCCTCGGCGGCGACGCGCTTCGGGGTGACGGAGGGGTGCCCGGCCCACCAGGCGTAGTGCTGGGCTGCGGCCAGCGCCTGCGGTGAGCCCTCGGCGGCGGCCTCCGCGGCCAGTCCGTCCACCAGGGCCAGTTGGCTGCTCACACCGGCCGCCAGGCGGTGGTGCGCCGCGACGGGGACGGCGAGCCCGACGGCCACGATCTCGCCGAGCGCCGCATCGCCGTGGGTGTCGCCGACGAGCGCCGGCAGGTGGGCCTGGTGCGGGCACTCGCCGCCCAGGGCCACCGCGAAGCGCAGCGCCTCCTGCGCCGAGGCGCCGAGGCGGGAGGCGAGCAGGGCGGCGGGCGCGGCGCTCTCGGCGAGCGAGGGCAGCGGCACGTGCGAGGCCGACGCGCCCGGCTCGGTGCCGAAGGGCGCGTCGACGGAAAGTTCGTCCGTCGCGTCCACGTCGCCCCACACGGACTCGTCGGCCGCGAGGATCTCCGCCCCGAGCGCGTCGCGCTGCCGCAGCAGCGCACCGGCCTGGACGAAGCGCAGCGGCAGGCCCTCGGACTCGAACCACAGGTCGGCCGCCCAGGCGGTCTCCTCCTCCACCAGGGGGCGGCCCGCGGAGAGCTCCAGCAGTTCCAGGCAGGCGACCCGGGGCAGTCCGGGAAGGAAGACCTCTTCGACCAGGGAGTCGCCGGCGGGGGCCGGCACGTCGGGCGTCGCGGACACCAGGAAGGCGCACTCGGGCGCCGCCGCGAGCAGTTCCTCCAGGGAGGCGCCGCCGAACTCCAGGTCGTCCAGGACGACGACCCCGCCGATGTCGCGCAGCAGCTCCAGCAGGCGGCTGCGCTCGGGGCGGTAGTCCTCGGTGTCGTAGACGGTGGCGAAGAGCTCCTGCAGCAGGTCGCTGGGGGTCCGCCGGTAGCCCGAGAGCCGGATCACGCCGTCGGGGGCGAGGTCCTCGCAGGCCCGGGCCACCGCGTCGAGCAGCACGCTGCGGCCGGCGCCGGAGGGCCCGGTGACGCGCACCGAACGGCCCCGGGAGAGCAGCCGCACCAGGCGCTTGCGCTCCTCCTCGCGCTCCAGCAGCGGGAGCTCGGGGGCGCGTGGCCCCGGCGGCACCGTCGGCCGGGCGGCGGCGGTCAGCGCGGCGCGTTCCTCCGCCGTGCGCCGAACGGGTGCGGGCAGGTCGCCGGGGGCGAGGGAGCTGACCTCGCTGCCGTCGACGGGGTTGAGGGTCAGCCTGCAGTCGCCCACGAGGAGTTCGACGACGCGTGGCGCGTCGCCGTCCCCCGTGCCCGCCCCGACCTCCAGGGCGAGCGGGTCGCGCGGCGGCCGGCCGACGCGCGGCGTCGGCGCGGTGCCGTCCTCCGCGCCGCCGGCCGATGTCACGTCGGCAAAGCCCGTGGAGTCCTGTCGTGCGCCGTACTCGTCACCGGTCATGTCGGGTCCGTGTGGGTCCATTAGTCTCCGCCCCCCATTTGCGTCGCAGCAGGGCCTCACCGGGCCCGTGGTCGCGCCGTGGGACCGGTCCGGCTCCCCTCCTCGGCGTACGGGGTTGAGGCACGCCGGAACCGAACCCTAAACCTTCCCGCAGCGTGTGCGAAGCCCAGGGCGGCGATGCCGCCCTTGCGTCCGAATCTGTCCGGGGTTGCC
This sequence comes from Streptomyces sp. NPDC006207, assembly GCF_040613835.1. Lineage (NCBI taxonomy): Bacteria > Bacillati > Actinomycetota > Actinomycetes > Kitasatosporales > Streptomycetaceae > Streptomyces > Streptomyces sp. NPDC006207. Next base: position 86,433 of record NZ_JBEXSX010000003.1, read on the forward strand.
GCTTGCGTCTCAGCGCGCCCGGTGGGTGCGCTAGGTCCGCGGCAGTGCTTCTGCCGCGATTCCCCCCTCGATGACCAGGATGCGGTGCAGCCGCGTGGCGACCAGCAGGCGCTGCATCTGCGCGGGCACGCCCCGCAGGACCAGGCGCCGGTCGGCCCGGCCGCAGCGGCGGTGCGCCCCCATGATGACCCCCAGACCCGTCGCGTCCCACGAGTCGAGTTCGGTCAGGTCGAGCACGAGGTCGCCGTGGCCGCCGTCCACGGCGCTGTGCAGGACCTTGCGGGCGTCCGCCGCGGTGCGGACGTCGAGGCGGCCCCCGACGACCAGCTCGGCGTGATCGCCCCTGATGTGCATTACGCCTCCCCGTGGAGTGAATGGGTGGAACTGCCGTGGTTCTACGTAACTGACGGTCCGTCGTACGAAGAGGTTGCCGTCTGTGAGCGAACCGATACCGAATTCACCCTTGCGAGTGACAGGAGGGGTCCGAGGGGCCCAGTCCTCCGGCCATCCGCACCGGACCGGGCCCTTCCGGTTGACGCTCCGTCAGTAGCGGTAGAAGCCCTCGCCGCTCTTGCGGCCGAGCGCGCCCGCGTCGACCATGCGCCGCATGAGCTCCGGCGGGGCGAACTTCTCGTCCTGGGACTCGGTGTAGATGTTGTCGGCGGCGTGCAGCAGGATGTCGACGCCGGTGAGGTCGGCGGTCGCCAGCGGACCCATCGCGTGGCCGAAACCGAGCTTGCAGGCGATGTCGATGTCCTCGGCCGTGGCGACGCCCGACTCGTAGAGCTTGGTGGCCTCGACGACGAGCGCCGCGATCAGCCGGGTGGTGACGAAGCCGGCCACGTCCCGGTTGACGACGATGGTCGTCTTGCCGATCTCCTCGGCGAAGGCCTTGGCGCGCGCCAGGGTCGCGTCGCCGGTCTTGTAGCCGCGGACCAGCTCGCACAGCTGCATGAGCGGGACCGGCGAGAAGAAGTGGGTGCCGACCACGCTCTCCGGGCGCTCCGTCACCGCCGCGATCTTGGTGATCGGGATGGCGGAGGTGTTGGAGGCCAGCACCGCGTCCGCCTTGGCGATCTTGTCCAGCGCGCGGAAGATCTCCTGCTTGACCTCGATCTTCTCGAAGACGGCCTCGACGACGATGTCGGCGTCGGCGGCCGCGTCCAGGTCGGTGGTGGTGGTGATGCGCGCGAGCGCGGCGGCCGCGTCCTGCGCGGTGAGCTTCCCCTTGGCGACGAACTTCTCGTAGGACGCCTCGATCCCGCCCTTGCCCCTGGCCAGCGCCTCGACCGTGATGTCACGCAGGACGACCTCGTAACCCGCCTGTGCGGACACCTGCGCGATGCCGGAGCCCATCAGGCCGGCTCCGATGACGGCGAGCTTCTTCGCCACGGCACACACCTATCTTCTCGATGCTGTTGCCGGGACCTTAACGTCGCTTCACAGCGGAGCGCAGCAGGAAGAGAGGCGGGTCACCCTGTGTCCTTCGTCGCACAGTTGAGGGCCCCGGCGCCCAGTTGCAGGCGAACCGCGTCCAGTTTGACCGGGACCGCCCCCGGAGTCCGCATCCGCCTCCCGCGCCTCGGGCCCGTCGCGGGGCGCGCCCCGGGCGCTGCCTGACTACGCTCGACACATGGTCAATCTGACGCGCATCTACACGCGGACCGGGGACGACGGCACCACCGCCCTCGGCGACATGAGCCGTACGGCCAAGACCGACAGCCGCATCTCGGCCTACGCGGACGCCAATGAGGCGAACGCGGCGATCGGCGTGGCGATCGCCCTCGGCGCGCTCCCGCAAGAGGTCGTGACCGTCCTCGTACGGGTCCAGAACGACCTCTTCGACGTCGGCGCCGACCTCGCGACGCCCGTCGTCCCCGACCCCAAGTACCCGCCGCTGCGCGTCGAGCAGACCTACGTGGACCGGCTGGAGGCGGACTGCGACCGCTTCCTGGAGGAACTGGAGAAGCTGCGCAGCTTCATCCTGCCGGGCGGCACCCCGGGCGCCGCGCTGCTCCACCAGGCGTGCACGGTCGTCCGCCGCGCCGAGCGGTCCACGTGGACCGCGCTGGAGGAGCACGGCGAGACGATGAACCCGCTCACCGCCACCTACCTCAACCGGCTGTCCGACCTGCTGTTCATCCTGGCCCGTACGGCCAACAAGGAGGTCGGCGACGTGTTGTGGGTGCCCGGCGAGAACCGCTGACCGCGCCCGCTCAGGTGCGCGGCGAGGCGGCCGGCCCCCGCTTGGGCCGGAGCGTGTAGCTCGCCGCGACGACCGCGTGGATCCCGGTCGTCGCCGCCATCCGCACCTGCCACTCCCGCAGGGCGGCCGTGCGTCCGGCGTCCGCAACGAGCCAGACGGCCAGTTGCAGCAGGGCGGCCGCGACCGCGGCGGACACCGCGGTACGGCCGAGGAGCCGCCACTCGTGCAGGGCCCGGGCCCTGCCGTACCTCGGTGCCGGCGGCGGCTCGGGGCCCCCCGCGAAGCGGTGCGCGAAGCGTGCGTCGGCCCAGCGGACGACGCCGTGGCCGTAGCCGGCGGAGAAGCCGACGTACGCGGCGGCCAGGCCGTGCCGGGCGGCGGCCGTGCCACCGTCGCGCAGGTCGGCCACCGCCGCGGCCAGCAGCACCAGGTCCACCAGGGGCACGCACACCAGCAGCGCCGCGCCGGCCCGGGGCCGGCGCAGCAGGTAGCGCACCGCGAGCCCGGCGCCGAGCAGCACCCAGAAGGCGATCTCGCACCCGGCGATCAGGGTCACCAACATGCCGCAAGGCTCCCCCGCGGCCGCGGTGGGGCGCGTCGTCGGCGCTGATGAGACCCGGCTGCATCCTTCGGTGTACGCACCGGGTCCGACCACCGGCCGACGCGCACCGTCCGCGCCGCGTGCTGGGATGGGCCCATGACGACCAACGCCGCCCGGCGCCCGCCGCGGGACGACGTGCTGATCGCCGTGTCGGGACTCACGGGCGGCCTCGCGATGTGGGCGTTCGGGCTGTACACCCACTCCGGGAACCATCCGGCGGGCGACCACCGCTGGCTGCCGCTGCTCCCGCTGGTGGTCATGGCCGGGTGCGAACTGCTGCGGCGGACCGCGCCCCGCGTCGCGATCGTCCTCGGCGTGCTCACCTTCTGCGCGGATTTCGTGATCGGCTCGCTGCTGGTGACCGTGCTGATGTTCACCGACCTCGTGTACGCCGCCGTCCTGTACGGGCCGAAGCGGCTGACCCGGGTCGTGCCCGTCGTCAGCGTGCTCTGCACGGCCGCGCTCACCGCCACCGCCGTGGCGGTGCACCCGGTCGCCGAGTCCCTGCTGATCGGTGTGGTCGGTGCCCTGGTCTCGGTCGCCCCCGCCTGGACCGGCGTGGTCGTGCGGCGGCACCGCGACGAGGCCGCCCACGAACGGCTGCGCGCCGAGCAGACCGCGCTCCTCGCGGAGCTGGACCGCCGGGAGGCGGTGGGCCGCGAACGGGCCCGAATGGCCCGCGAACTGCACGACATGGTGGCGGGCCACCTCTCCGCGATCGCCATCCACTCCACCGCCGCACTGTCCCTGGACCGCCACGAGGGCCCGGCCCGCGAGGCGCTGGCAGTGATCCGCGAGAACAGCGTCGAGGGCCTGTCCGAGATGCGCCGGCTGATCGGGCTGCTGCGCGACTCGGCGGGCGAGGACGGGGAACCGGCCCCCGTCCCGCGGCTGGCCGGCCTGGACGCGCTCCTGGAGCAGATGCGCGCGGCGGCCCCGCACTCGGCCTTCGTACTGCGCGACGGGCGCCCCGAGGGCGCCGCCGCGCTGCCCGCGCCCGTGGAGCTGGCGGCCTACCGGATCGTGCAGGAGTCCTTGACCAACGTCCTGAAGCACGCGGCGCCCGGTGAGGTGCCCGTCCTGCTGGAGCAGGAGGGCGAGGCGCTGACGGTGACCGTGGCGAGCCCCTGCCGGATCGGCGGCCCGGGGCACCGGCCGGACCCCCGGGCCCCCGGCTCCGGCAGCGGCCTGATCGGGATGCGGGAACGCGCCGAGCTGCTGGGCGGCACCTTCGAGGCGGGCCGGGAGGGCACGACATGGCGGGTACGGGCGGTACTGCCCATGAAGGGGAACGCATGATCCGGGTGGTCGTCGCCGAGGACCAGGCCGCGGTACGCGCGGGGCTGGTGCTGATCCTGGGCTCGGTGCCGGACATCGAGGTGGTCGGCGAGGCAGCCGATGGGGAGGCCGCGGTCCGCGTCGCCCGCGAGCTGCACCCGGACGTGATCCTCATGGACCTCCAGATGCCCCGGCTGGACGGGGTCGCCGCGACCCGGGAGATCGTCGCGGAGCGACTGGCGGAGGTGCTCGTCCTCACCACCTTCGACCTGGACGAGTACGTCTTCGGGGCGCTGCGGGCGGGCGCCGCGGGATTCCTGCTGAAGGACACCGAGGCGGACCGGCTGATCGAGGGCGTACGGCTGGTGGCCCGCGGCGAGGGGATGATCGCGCCCGCGGTGACCCGCCGGCTGATCGGCGAGTTCGCCCGCCCCCGGCCGCGTCCGGCGGCCGACCACGCCGTGCTCGGCGCGCTGACGCCACGGGAGCGGGAGGTGCTGGTCTGCGTGGGCGAGGGCCTGTCCAACGCGGAGATCGCGGTGCGGCTGGAGATGGCGGAGGCGACGGCGAAGACGCACGTCAGCCGCATGCTGGCCAAGCTGGAGCTGCGCAGCCGCGTGCAGGCCGCGGTGCTGGCGCAGGAATGGGGGCTGTCGGTACGGCCGTAGGGCCGGCGGGACCGGACAGCGCTTGTCAGGCCACGTCGACCCTCCCCCAGACTTCGTCCGGGGGGACCCCCAACCAGCGGGGAGGCGGAACCAGACCTCAGGCCACGTTGACCCTCCCCCAGACTTCGTCCGGGGGGACCCCCAACCAGCGGGGAGGCGGAACCAGACCTCAGGCCACGTTGACCCGCTGGCCGGGAGGGGCGGCCTCGAGCCAGGCGAGGAAGCCGGTGAGGGCGTCGTCGCTCATGGCGAGTTCCAGACGGGTGCCGCGGTGCTCGCAGACCAGGATCACGGAGTCGGAGAGGAGCGCCAGTTCCTCCTGCCCCTCCGGGACGCGGCGGTGCAGCACCTCGATGGCGGAGCGTTCCAGCACCCGGCGCGGCCGGGGCGCGTACGAGAAGACCCGGAACCACTCGATCCGGTCACCGCTGTAGCGGGCCACGCCGTACGCCCAGCCCTTGCCGGAGGGTTCGCCGGCCCCGGTGGGCGGCATCCGCAGGCTGCAGTCGAACGTGCCGCCGGGCCGCTGGATCAGCCGGCGCCGCAGCCCGAAGACGAACAGCCCCAGCAGCGCCACCGCCACCAGGGCCCCGCACACCTGAAAAGCGAGGATCACGCCCACCGACCTCCTCGCTCCGTGTCACGAATAGGGATACTGCAGCCGCGGGACACCCTCACGGGCCTCCCGCGGCTCATGGCCCGGTGGGCCGGGTGCTCAGCGCGACCCGCTGGTCGCGGCGATCAGCCGGACCTCGGCGCGGCGCTCACTGGCGGCGTCGGCGTCGGCCTTCGCACGCTCCAGAGCCCGCTCCGCACGCTGGACGTCGATCTCGTCGGCGAGCTCGGCGATCTCCGCGAGCACCGACAGCTTGTTGTCCGCGAAGGAGATGAAACCGCCGTGCACCGCGGCGACGACGGTGCCGCCCTCGCTGGTGCGGATCGTCACCGGACCGGACTGGAGCACGCCCAGCAGCGGCTCGTGGTTCGGCATGACGCCGATGTCGCCGGACTCGGTGCGTGCGACGACAAGTGTGGCCTCGCCGGACCAGACACTGCGGTCCGCTGCGACCAGCTCGACGTGCAGCTCAGCCAAGATGGCTCCTCGGGTCGGCACCCACCGCCGTCCGGCGGGTGCATAAAACAAAGGATAACGGGGGTGCGGCAAGGGGGCGGACACAGGGTCCGCCCCCTGCCACGGTGAGCCGTCAGGCGACGGGCGTCAGCTGACGCCGAGCTCGCGGGCGTTGCGCTCGAGGTCCTCGATGCCACCGCACATGAAGAACGCCTGCTCAGGGAAGTGGTCGTACTTTCCGTCGGCGATGGCGTTGAACGCGGAGATCGACTCGTCCAGCGGGACGTCGGAGCCGTCGATGCCGGTGAACTGCTTCGCCGCGTGGGTGTTCTGCGACAGGAAGCGCTCGATGCGGCGGGCGCGGTGGACGGTGAGCTTGTCCTCCTCGCCCAGCTCGTCGATACCGAGGATCGCGATGATGTCCTGGAGGTCCTTGTACTTCTGCAGGATCCCCTTGACGCGCATGGCGCACTCGTAGTGGTCCGCCGCGATGTAGCGGGGGTCCAGGATGCGGGACGTCGAGTCCAGCGGGTCCACCGCCGGGTAGATGCCCTTCTCCGAGATCGGACGGGACAGAACGGTCGTCGCGTCCAGGTGGGCGAAGGTGGTCGCCGGCGCCGGGTCGGTCAGGTCGTCCGCGGGGACGTAGATCGCCTGCATCGAGGTGATCGAGTGACCACGGGTCGAGGTGATGCGCTCCTGGAGGAGGCCCATCTCGTCCGCGAGGTTCGGCTGGTAACCCACCGCGGAGGGCATGCGGCCGAGCAGCGTGGAGACCTCGGAACCGGCCTGGGTGAAGCGGAAGATGTTGTCGATGAAGAACAGCACGTCCTGCTTCTGCACATCGCGGAAGTACTCCGCCATGGTCAGACCGGCCAGCGCCACGCGCAGACGGGTGCCCGGGGGCTCGTCCATCTGGCCGAAGACCAGGGCGGTCTTGTCCAGGACGCCGGACTCCTCCATCTCCTGGATCAGGTCGTTGCCCTCACGGGTGCGCTCGCCGACGCCGGCGAACACGGAAACGCCCTCGTGCAGCTTCGCCACACGCATGATCATTTCCTGGATGAGGACGGTCTTGCCGACACCGGCGCCGCCGAACAGACCGATCTTGCCGCCCTTGACGTACGGGGTCAGCAGGTCGACGACCTTCAGGCCGGTCTCGAACATCTCGGTCTTGGACTCGAGGTCCTCGAACTTGGGCGCCTTGCGGTGGATCGTCCAGCGCTCGCCGACGTTGGCGTTCTCCTCGGGGACGTTCAGCACCTCACCGAGGGTGTTGAACACCTTGCCCTTGGTGAAGTCGCCGACGGGGACGGTGATGCCCGTGCCCGTGTCGGTCACCGAGGCCTGGCGGACCAGACCGTCGGTGGGCTGCATCGAGATCGCGCGGACCACGCCGTCGCCCAGGTGCTGGGCGACCTCGAGGGTCAGCGTCTTCTTCTTGCCGGCCTCGGCCGGGTCGGCGACCTCGACGGTGAGGGCGTTGTAGATCTCCGGCATGGCGTCGACGGGGAACTCCACGTCGACGACCGGGCCGATGACCCGGGCGACGCGGCCCGTGGCAGCGGCCGTCTCAACAGTGGTGGTCATGATTAGTCACTCCCCGCAGACGCGTCGGCCAGGGCGCTGGAGCCACCGACGATCTCGCTGATTTCCTGGGTGATTTCGGCCTGGCGGGCCTGGTTGGCAAGCCGCGTGAGCGTCTTGATGAGCTCCTCGGCGTTGTCGGTCGCCGACTTCATCGCGCGGCGGCGGGCGGCGTGCTCGGAAGCGGCACCCTGCAGCAGCGCGTTGTAGATCCGGCTCTCGACGTACCGCGGCAGCAGTGCGTCCAGGACGCCCTCAGCCGACGGCTCGAAGTCGTACAGGGGGAGGATCTCCCCCTCCTTGCGGGCCTCGCCACCGGTGGCGTCGGCGAGCGAGAGCGGCAGCAGCCGCTTCTCCACCGGCGCCTGCGTCAGCATCGACACGAACTCCGTGAAGATGATGTGCAGCTCGTCCACGCCGCCCTCGGCGGTGTCCTTGAGGACCACCTCGATCAGCGGGTCGGCGACCGACTTGGCGTCCGCGTACGTCGGCTTGTCGGTGAACCCGGTCCACGAGTCCTCGATCGCGCGCTCACGGAAGCCGTAGTACGCCACGCCCTTGCGGCCGACGATGTAGTGGACGACCTCCTTGCCCTCCGAGCGCAGCTGCTCGGTGAGCCGGTCGGCGGCCTTGATCGCGTTGGACGAGTAGCCGCCGGCCAGACCGCGGTCGCTCGTGATGAGCAGCACCGCGGCGCGCGTCGGGTTCTCGGTCTCCGTGGTCAGCGGGTGGTTCGTGTTCGAACCGGTCGCGACCGCGGCCACCGCGCGGGTGAGTTCGTCGGCGTACGGGGACGAGGCGTGGACCTGGCGCTGGGCCTTGACGATCCGGGACGCGGAGATCATCTCCATCGCCTTCGTGATCTTCTTGGTCGCGGTGACGGACTTGATGCGGCGCTTGTATACCCGAAGCTGGGCGCCCATGCTCAGCCCTCACCCAGCAGCTTGCCGTCCGAGGTCTCGAACTGCTTCTTGAACTCCGCGACCGCGTCGGTCAGGGCCTCGACCGTGTCGTCGCCGAGCTTGCCGGTCTCGGCGATGCTCAGCAGGAGGTCCTTCTTCTCGCGGCGGAGGTAGTCCAGCAGCTCGCGCTCGAAGCGGCGGATGTCCTCGACGGGCACGTCGTCCAGCTTGCCGGTGGTGCCGGCCCAGATGGAGACGACCTGGTCCTCGATCGGGAACGGGGCGTACTGGCCCTGCTTCAGCAGCTCGACCATGCGCTTGCCGCGCTCCAGCTGCGCCTTGGAGGCCGCGTCCAGGTCGGAACCGAAGGCGGCGAACGCCTCCAGCTCGCGGTACTGGGCGAGGTCCACGCGCAGTCGGCCGGCGACCGACTTCATGGCCTTGATCTGCGCCGAGCCACCGACTCGGGAGACCGAGATACCGACGTTCAGCGCCGGGCGCTGGCCCGCGTTGAACAGGTCGGACTCCAGGAAGCACTGGCCGTCGGTGATCGAGATGACGTTGGTCGGGATGAACGCCGAGACGTCGTTGGCCTTGGTCTCGACGACCGGCAGACCGGTCATCGAGCCGGCGCCCAGCTCGTCGGAGAGCTTGGCGCAGCGCTCCAGCAGGCGGGAGTGCAGGTAGAAGACGTCACCCGGGTAGGCCTCACGGCCCGGCGGGCGGCGCAGCAGCAGGGAGACGGCGCGGTAGGCGTCGGCCTGCTTGGACAGGTCGTCGAAGACGATCAGGACGTGCTTGCCGTCGTACATCCAGTGCTGGCCGATGGCCGAGCCGGTGTACGGGGCGAGGTACTTGAAGCCGGCCGGGTCGGACGCCGGGGCCGCCACGATCGTGGTGTACTCCAGGGCGCCGGCCTCCTCCAGCGCGGCGCGCACGCCGGCGATGGTGGAGCCCTTCTGGCCGATGGCGACGTAGATGCAGCGGACCTGCTTCTTGGGGTCGCCGGAACGCCAGTTGTCACGCTGGTTGATGATCGTGTCGATCGCCAGGGCGGTCTTGCCGGTCTGGCGGTCGCCGATGATCAGCTGACGCTGACCGCGGCCGATCGGGGTCATCGCGTCGACGGCCTTGAGGCCGGTCTGCATCGGCTCGTGCACGGACTTACGGGCCATGACGCCGGGAGCCTGGAGCTCCAGGGCGCGGCGGCCGTCGGTCTCGATCTCGCCGAGGCCGTCGATCGGGTTGCCGAGCGGGTCGACGACGCGACCCAGGTATCCCTCGCCGACCGCGACGGAGAGCACCTCACCGGTGCGCTGCACCGGCTGGCCCTCCTCGATGCCGCTGAACTCGCCGAGGACGATCGCACCGATCTCGCGCTCCTCGAGGTTGAGGGCGAGACCGAGGGTGCCGTCCTCGAACTTCAGCAGCTCGTTCGCCATGACCGAGGGCAGACCCTCGACCTTGGCGATACCGTCGCCGGCCAGGCTGACCGTTCCGACCTCCTCGCGCGAGGCCGCGTCCGGCTTGTACGACTGGACGAAGTTCTCCAGCGCGTCCCGGATCTCCTCCGGCCGGATCGTGAGCTCCGCCATCTGGGTTCCCTGCTCTCCTTGTTGGGCCCGAAGTATTCGCTACGGCCCAACTCGGGCCGCTGGTACTGCTCTTTGAGTTGGTGGCTGGTTCAGCCGGCCATCCGCCGACTCGCCTCTTCGAGGCGGTCCGCGATGGTCCCGTCGATGACCTCGTCGCCGACCCGAACCGAGATGCCGCCGCGGACCGCGGGGTCCACGTCGAGGTTCAGGTGCACCTGCCGGCCGTAGATCGTGGCCAGCGCGGCGCCGAGGCGCTGCTTCTGCCGGTCGCTCAGCGGAACCGCCGAGACCACGACCGCAACCGTGCGGTTACGGCGCGCCGCCGCCAGCTTGGACAGGGCGTCGATCCCTGCCTCCAGGCTACGGCCTCGCGGGTGGGTCACGAGACGGACCACGATCCGCTCGGTGACCGGGTTGGCGCGGCCGCCCAGCAGCGAGTGCAGCAGGGCCGCCTTCGCCTGGGTCCCCGCGGCACGGTCGGTCAGCGCCGCCCGCAGCTCGCTGCTGCCGGAGACGATGCGGCCGAAGCGGAACAGCTCGTCCTCGACGTCGTCGAGGACGCCCGCACGCTCCGCGGCGATCAGGTCGGCGCCGTAGGACAGCTCCTCCAGCGCGTCGGTCAGATCACGCGACTGCGACCAGCGGCTGCGGACCATGCCCGCGACCAGGTCGGACGTCTCGCCGCCGATCTGCCCGCCGAGGACCGCCTGCGCCAGGCCCGCCTTGGCCTCTCCCGGCTGCGCGGGGTCGGTCAAGGCGCGGCGCAGCGAACCCTCGCGGTCGAGCAGCCCCGTGACGGCGGCCAGCTCCTCGGCGAGCTTCGCCGCGTCGACGGACGTGTTGTCCGCCAGCGCGTCGAGGCGCTCGCGCGCGGTGGCCAGTGCCTCGCGGCTCGCTCCGTTCATCGCGCGGCCTCGGCCTTCTCCTCGAGCTCGTCGAGGAAGCGGTCGATCACGCGGCTCTGGCGGGCGGTGTCCTCGAGGGACTCACCGACGATCTTGCCGGCCAGGTCGGTGGCGAGCTTGCCGACGTCCTGGCGCAGGGCGTGCGCGGCGGACCGGCGGTCGGCCTCGATCTGGGCGTGACCGGCGGCGATGATCTCCTCACGCTGCCGCTGGCCTTCCGCGCGCATCTCGGCGATGAGCGCGGCGCCCTGCTCCTGCGCCTCCTGGCGCAGACGCGCGGCCTCGTGGCGGGCCTCGGAGAGCGACTGCTTGTACTCCTCGAGGGTCCGCTGAGCCTCGGCCTGTGCGGCCTCGGCCTTCTCCATGCCGCCCTCGATGGCCTCGCGCCGCTCGTCCAGAACCTTGTTGATGTTCGGGAGGAGCTTCTTGGCGAGGAAGAAGAAGACGATGGCGAAGGCGATGAGACCGATGACGAGCTCTGGGATCGGCGGGATGAGGGGGTTCTCCGCCTCCTCGGCCGCCAGCTGTGCCAGGGCGTTCACATCAGTGCCTTCCGTCGAAAGGGGTTGGTCTCGTCAGCCCGGACTCAGGAGGTCGGGTAGACGAACGGCATGACCAGACCGATCAGCGCGAGCGCCTCACAGAAGGCGAAGCCGAGGATCTGGTTGGCGCGGATCAGGCCGGCGGCCTCGGGCTGGCGGGCGAGGGCCTGCGTACCGTTGCCGAAGATGATGCCGATGCCGACGCCGGGGCCGATGGCCGCGAGGCCGTAGCCGATGGAGCCCAGGTTGCCGAGGATCTGGGTGGCGGCGAGGTTCACAGCGGACATGCTGTTTCTTCCTTCTCTTTCACGGACCGGTGGGGGTTGGCCACCGGACAATCGGGGGGCTGTGCGTCGCGCGGGTGCTCAGTGGTGCTCGGCGAGCGCGCCCTGGACGTAGGAGCAGGCCAGCAGCACGAAGACGTACGCCTGGACGGCCTGGATGAAGAGCTCGAAGGCGGTCATCACGATGACCATCACGAACGAGACACCGGCGTAGGCGATGCCGATCCCGTTGAGCAGGTACCAGCTGGCGATGGTGAACAGCAGCAGCAGGACGTGACCCGCGAACATGTTGGCGAACAGTCGCACCGCGTGCGTGAACGGCCGGACGATCACGTTGGAGAGGAACTCCAGGCCGACGACCATCGGCAGCACCGCGCCGAGGTTCTTGTCGTAGCCGGTGATGTTCTTCCAGCCGCCGACGAAGCCGTGCTTCTTGAAGGTCAGCGACATCCACGTGACGTAGACGATCGCGGCCAGCGCGGCCGGGTAGCTGATGATCGCCGTGACGGGGAACTGGGCGATCGGCACGATCGACCACAGGTTCATGATCCAGACGAAGAAGAACAGCGCCACCATGAAGGGCACGTACTTCTCGCCGTCACGCTTGCCGATCGTCTCGTAGACGATCCCGCGGCGCACGAAGTCGTAGCCGGCCTCGGCGACCATCTGCAGCTTGCCGGGGACGATCTTCGGCTTGGCGAAGGCAGCCCAGAAGAAGCCGACGATCACGATGCTGCCCAGCAGCGCCAGCAGCATCGTCTTGTTGAAGTAGGCGCTGCTGTCCGCGTCGCCGATCAACGGCTTGAAGAGGAAGGAGTGCAGGCCGGGGGCCGGGAAGCCGCACCCGTCGAAGATGTGGCAGTTCGTCTCGAAGGCGAGCGTCGTTACATCACTCACCGAGAGCTCCTTCAGCGTGACGCATAGGTACGGCAACCTCTACGTGTCGGCGCGGCACGTGGCCACGGAACGGCACTGGACTGGTCTTACGGATGTGGGGGCGGCGGGTGGGCGCTGAGCCGAAGGGCTGTTGCGAAGGCATGACTGCCACCCGCGCCAGCTCTGCCGCAGTTGAGACCGGACGATAGCAAACGAGCGGAAGTTCGCCCGCACCGGCCCTGCTGTTCACGACGGAGTTCCGGCGGATCCGGGCTCCACGTACAGCATCTTGGTCTTCATATGAGCACGGGCCTGGGCGGCGATCCACACCAGGGTCGTACCGAGCAGGGTGAAGGCGAACACCTGGGTGTCGAACAGCGTCGTGTGCTTGAACACGGCCAGCACGATGGCCAGGAGCAGCAGCTGCACGGTGTAGAGCATCAGGCCCATCGCCTGGAACAGCGTGGGATAGGAACGGGCGGTGCGCTGAAGCACCGTCAGACCGATTCCCATGAACACGATCACCACCACCGCGCCGAAGCCCGCGCCGATCGCGCCCTTGCCGCCCGCGAGCATGCCTGACACAGCCACCGCGATCACCCCCGCGGCAGCGGCGGGCACGGCGCAGTTCAGGAGCGTTCGGACGTCGTTGGACTGCATGGCGGCAGCTCCTCCGGCGAGGTTGGGGTACAGGGGTCGTCGAGGACGAGGGTAGCCCGGCTGCGAGGACATGCCTCACGCCGGAAGACCATCGCACTAGGGTCTTTCGGCTTGATTCCGGGTTCTCGTGAACGGTATCACAAACTATTTGATGAGGTCTTTACCCGGTTCGTGTGTGACCTGTCACACGGAAGGAGTAACCGTCGTGGCGCCTACCTGACGCCGCACCACGGCTGTGCTACGGCGCGGCCGGCCTACGGACGGGTGCCCGCGCCCCGTCCGGCGTCCACCAGGGACCGTGCACTGAGCGCGGTCGCGCCGTTGACGCCGGGGGCCTCCCCCGCGGCGATCGTGGCCGCCGCGGCGGCGTGCGCCGCCTGCGCCGCCTCCACCCGGGTACGGCGGTAGCGCGGCGGGACGAACGCCTCGGCCCAGCGCGGGGCCCGGGGCCGGAAGCGCGGCATGAGCAGGGCGATCAGTCCCATGGCGCTCAGCATCACGATGCCCAGGACGATCCACAGGCTGGAGGAGTTGACCGAGAAGGCGACCGCGCCGAAGGAGATCAGCGCGGACCAGAAGTACATGATCCACACGGCCCGGCTGTGCGAGTGGCCGATGTCCAGCAGCCGGTGGTGGAGGTGGCCGCGGTCGGCGGCGAACGGCGACTGCCCGTTCCAGGTGCGGCGCACGATGGCCAGCACCAGGTCGGCCGCCGGGATCGCGATGAGCGTCAGCGGCAGCAGCAGCGGCATGTAGACCGGCACCATGAAGTGCGTGGTGTCCCGGGTCGAGCCGGTGAGGTTGGTGATGGCGTCGGGGTCGGTCTGGCCGGTGATGGAGATCGCGCCGGAGGCCAGCACCAGGCCGATCAGCATCGAGCCCGAGTCACCCATGAAGATCCGCGCGGGGTGGAAGTTGTGCGGAAGGAAGCCCAGGCACATCCCGATGAGGATCGCGCTGAACAGCGTCGCCGGGGCGGCGGCCTCGATGCCGTATCCGTACCAGATGCGGTAGGCGTACATGAAGAACGCGATCGCGGCGATGCACACCATTCCGGACGCGAGTCCGTCGAGTCCGTCGACGAAGTTCACCGCGTTGATCGTGATCACGACCAGGGCCACGGTCAGCAGGGTCGACTGCACCGGTGTGAGCGCGACGATGCCCTTGCCCGGGATCGGCAGCCACAGCACGGTCAGACCCTGCAGCACCATCACGCCGGCCGCGATCATCTGCGCGCCCAGCTTGATCAGCGCGTCCACGCCCCACTTGTCGTCCAGCACGCCCAGCAGCCAGATCAGCCCGGCGCCGGAGAGCAGTGCCCGTGGCTCGTTGGAGAGCTCGAAGACGCTCTTGAGGTTGGTCAGGTGGGCCGCCACCAGCAGGCCCGCGCACAGACCGCCGAACATGGCGATGCCGCCGAGGCGTGGCGTGGGTTCGCGGTGGACGTCACGATCACGGATCTCGGGCATGGCGCCCGCCGCGATGGCGAACTTCCGCACCGGCCCCGTGAGGAGGTAGGTCACGGCGGCTGCCACGCAGAGGGTCAAGAGGTACTCGCGCACGGCCACACCCTATTCGCGTCCGGGTGGCGACTGTAAACACAGACGAAGACTCACAGCGGGTACCCAGGGTTGCACACACCACTCCCGGGGTCGGCCCGCGCCCCCTGTGAAGCGCGTCTCAGCCGGGGTACGGAGGGAAGCCCTCGACCAGTTCCGCGACCTCGCCCGCCAGTCCCCGCTCCTCCCGCAGCGCCCGCACGATCAGGTCCGCGACCTGCGGCATCTGCTCCTCGCCCATCCCCTGGGTGGTCACCGACGCGGTGCCCAGACGGATGCCGGAACCGGCCGCGCAGGGCTCCGTGTCGTACGGCAGCGTGTACTTGTCCAGCACGATCCCGGCGGCCGCGCACAGCCCGCGGGCGCGCATCCCGGTGACCCCCAGGGCCGAGACGTCGGCGGCGATCAGGTGCGTGTCCGTGCCGCCGGTGGCGATGCGCAGGCCGCGCGCGGCGAGCGCCCCGGCGAGCGTGCGGGCGTTGGCGACGACCTGGTGCGCGTAGAGCGCGAACTCCGGCCGCGCCGCCTCCGCGAGGGCCACCGCCTTCGCCGCGACGGCGTGCATGTGGGGGCCGCCCTGCGAGAACGGGAAGACCGCCCGGTCGATGCGCCGGGCCAGGTCCGCGCCGCACAGGACCAGCCCGCCGCGCGGGCCGCGGAGCGTCTTGTGCGTGGTGGCGCACACCACGTCCGCGTACGGCACCGGGTTGGGGGCGGCCCCGCCGGCGACCAGGCCGAGCGTGTGCGCGGCGTCCACGATCAGGTACGCGCCGACGTCGTCCGCGATCTCCCGGAAGACGGCGTAGTCGATGTGCCGGGGGTAGGCGATGCCGCCGCAGACGATCGCCTTCGGGCGGTGGCGGTGGGCCAGGACCCGCAACTGCTCGTAGTCGATCAGGCCGCCCTCCTCGAAGGTTTCGCCCCGCGTCACCCCGTAGCCGGCGAAGCGGAACCAGCGGCCGGAGAAGTTCGACTCGGATCCGTGGGTGAGGTGGCCGCCGTGGGCCAGCGACATCGCCAGGACGGTGTCACCGGGGACCAGGAGGGCCGCGTAGGCGGCCAGCACGGCCGAGGAGCCGGAGTAGGGCTGCACGTTCGCGTGCGCGGCTCCGAACAACCGTGTGGCCCTTTCGACGGCCAGCCGCTCGGCCAGGTCCACCAGCTCGCACCCGGCGTGGTGGCGGTGACCGGGGTAGCCCTCGGCGTACTTGTTGGCGAGCGGCGAGCCGAGCGCCGTCAGGACGGCCGGGGAGGTGAAGTTCTCGCCGGCGATCAACTGCAGGCACGAGGCCTGCCGCTGGGCCTCCCCGAGGAGGATGTCGGCCAGCTCGGGGTCATGGGCGCGCAGCTCGTCGAAGCCGCGGCCCCAGGCCGGGAGCGTGGGGGTGACTATGTGGGGTGAAGACGCTTCCGCGGTGGGCATGGCGGCGCTCCCGGGGGCGGCTGGGAAGGTTCTCACCTGCCACTGTTGCACCCTTCCGGACATTTCGCGCCGCGTTGTGCTCCACCGGGGGCCGGGTTTCCGCCAGGGGCCGCGCCGCCGTGCCGCGGCAGCCGCCCCGAGGGCCACGTGCGTCGTGCTGAAACCTTCCGCCCGGGGCGGTCAGGCGGTGGGCGCCGGCATCCCGGTGAGCGCGGTCAGGACGGGGTCCAGCGCGTCGTGGATCTCCTCGCCGATGCTGCGGAAGAACGTCAGCGGGGCGCCGTACGGGTCGTACACCTCGTCCGCGTCGGGGGTGGGCGCCAGCAGCCACCCGCGCAGGGCCGCCGCGGCGCGCACCAGGGACCGCGCGCGCTCGGTCACGCTGCCCTCCGGCAGCGTCGCCGGGTCTATCGCCTTCACCAGCCGGGTGAACTCCTTGAGCGTGAAGGTGCGCAGCCCCGCCGCGTGCCCCATGGAGATCACCTGGGCGCGGTGGTCGCGGGTCGCGGTCAGAACGAGGTCGGCGTCGATCACGTGGTCGTCGAGGAGTTCGCGGCCGAGGAACCCCGTGGGGTCGGCGGCGTACTCCGCGAGCACCGTGGCGGCGTGCGCCTCCATCGGCGAGCCCTCGTGCCCCCAGGTGCCGGCGCTCTCCACGACGATCCCCGCGGCGCCGTCACCGAGCCGCAGCGTCAGCTCGTGCCGGGTCAGCCGCTCGGCCATGGGCGAGCGGCAGACGTTGCCGGTGCAGACGTGGAGGATGCGGAACGGGCGCTCGCCGTGATCCCACTGCCCGGGTATGGGCGGTGTCAATTGCCGACCTCCAGGTCGGGGACGACCTCACGGAGCTGCTCCGCGCTGATCGCGCCCGCCCGCAGCAGGACGGGCACCTTGCCGGTGACGTCCACGATCGAGGACGGTACGGCCGCGGGCGTCGGGCCGCCGTCGAGGTAGATCGCGACGGAGTCGCCGAGCATCTCCTGCGCCGCGTCGCAGTCCTGCGGGGAGGGGTGACCGGTCAGGTTGGCGCTGGAGACGGCCATCGGGCCGGTCTCGGTCAGCAGTTCGATGGCGACCGGGTGCAGCGGCATGCGGACGGCCACGGTGCCGCGGGTGTCCCCCAGGTCCCACTGGAGCGACGGCTGGTGACGGGCGACGAGGGTGAGGGCGCCCGGCCAGAAGGCGTCGACCAGCTCCCAGGCCTGCTCGCTGAAGTCGGTGACCAGGCCGTGCAGGGTGTTCGGGGAGCCGACCAGGACGGGCGAGGGCATGTTGCGGCCCCGGCCCTTGGCCTCCAGCAGGTCGCCGACGGCCTCGGTGTTGAACGCGTCCGCGCCGATCCCGTAGACGGTGTCGGTGGGCAGCACCACGAGCTCGCCGCGGCGTACGGCGGACGCGGCCTCGCGCAGTCCGGCAACCCGGTCCGTCGCGTCCGAGCAGTCGTAACGCCGTGCCATCAGCAGACCTCCATGACGTGTGGCGCCGTGGTCACGGCGTCGCCTTGCGGGCAGTGGTGAACCGGGGACGGTTGTTGAGGTCGGGGTGGTCGGCGGCGTCCGCCCAGCCGGCCTCCTCGGTGAAGATCCAGGGCACCTGGCCGCCCTGGGTGTCGGCGTGCTCGATGACGACGACCCCGCCCGGCCGCAGCAGCCGGTGCGCGGTGCGCTCGATGCCGCGGATGGTGTCCAGGCCGTCCTCACCGGAGAACAACGCCATCTCGGGGTCGTGGTCGCGGGCCTCCGGCGCCACGTGCTCCCACTCGGTGAGCGGGATGTACGGCGGGTTGGAGATCACCAGGTCCACCTGGCCGTTGAGGTCCTGGAAGGCCTCCAGGGCGTTGCCCTGCCGCAGGTCGACCTTGCTGCCCTCGACGTTCTTGCGGGCCCACACCAGCGCCTCGTCGGACAGCTCCACCGCGTGCACCCGGCTGCGCGGCACCTCCTGAGCCAGGGCGAGCGCGATGGCGCCCGAACCGGTGCACAGGTCGACGATGAGCGGCTCGGCGACGTCCATGGCGCGCACGGCGTCTATGGCCCACCCGACGACCGACTCGGTCTCCGGGCGGGGCACGAAGACCCCGGGGCCCACCTGGAGCTCCAGGTACCGGAAGAACGCGCGGCCCGTGATGTGCTGCAGCGGCTCGCGGGCCTCACGGCGGGCCACGGCCTCCCAGTAGCGCGCGTCGAAGTCGGCGTCCGCGACGGTGTGCAGCGCGCCGCGCTTCACCCCGTGCACGTACGCCGCGAGCTCCTCGGCGTCGAACCGCGGCGAGGGAACGCCGGCGTCGGCCAGCCGCTGGGTCGCCTGGGCGACCTCGGCGAGCAGCAGGTTCACGTTCTCCGCCTCCGGTTCAGCTTCCGTCGCCCGCGGCAGCCAGCTTGGCGGCCGAGTCGGCGTCGACGCAGGCCTGGATCACCGCGTCCAGTTCCCCGTCGAGGACCTGGTCCAAGTTGTACGCCTTGAAGCCGACGCGGTGGTCGGAGATGCGGTTCTCCGGGAAGTTGTAGGTGCGGATGCGCTCGCTGCGGTCCACCGTCCGCACCTGGCTGCGGCGGGCGTCGGAGGCCTCGCGCTCGGCCTCCTCCTGCGCGGCGGCCAGCAACCGGGAGCGCAGGATGCGCATCGCCGACTCCTTGTTCTGCAGCTGGCTCTTCTCGTTCTGGCAGGAGACGACCAGCCCGGAGGGCAGGTGGGTGATGCGCACCGCGGAGTCGGTGGTGTTGACCGACTGGCCGCCGGGGCCCGAGGAGCGGTAGACGTCGATCCGCAGGTCGTTGGCGTTGACCTCGACCTCGACCTCGTCGGCCTCGGGGGTCACCAGCACACCGGCGGCGGAGGTGTGGATCCGGCCCTGCGACTCGGTGGCCGGCACGCGCTGGACGCGGTGCACGCCCCCCTCGTACTTCAGCCGGGCCCAGACGCCCTGGCCGGGCTCGGTGGCACCGTTGCCGCCCTTGGTCTTCACCGCGACCTGGACGTCCTTGTAGCCGCCGAGGTCGGAGGCGTTGGCGTCGATGATCTCGGTCTTCCAGCCCTGGCGCTCGGCGTAGCGCAGGTACATGCGCAGGAGGTCGCCGGCGAACAGCGCGGACTCCTCGCCGCCCTCGCCCGCCTTGACCTCCAGGATCACGTCCTTGTCGTCGCTGGGGTCACGCGGGACGAGCAGCAGCCGCAGGCGCTCGGTGAGCTCCTCGCGCTGCTTCTCCAGCTCCTTCACCTCGGCGGCGAAGTCGGGGTCGTCCGCGGCCAGTTCGCGCGCGGTGCCGATGTCCTCGCCGGTCTGCTTCCAGCCGCGGTAGGTGCCGATGATGGGGGTCAGCTCCGCGTAGCGCTTGTTGAGCTTGCGCGCGTTGGCCTGGTCGGCGAAGACCGCCGGGTCGGCAAGCTTCTTCTCGAGGTCGGCGTACTCGCCGATCAGTTCCTCGACCGCCTCGAACATCAGGATCCCTGCTTCTGGAAGGGGTGAACGCCGGTGTACCAGCCTGGGACGACAAAGCGCCGGTCCGGCCGCCGGAGGATATCCGGGCAGCCGTGGACCGGCGCTTTCGGGTCGCTACTTCTTGGCGGACCCGGCCGCCTTGCCGAAGCGGGCCTCGAAGCGGGCCACGCGGCCACCGGTGTCGAGGATCTTCTGCTTGCCCGTGTAGAACGGGTGGCACGCGGAGCACACGTCGGCGCGGATGACGCCCTCGGTGACGGTGCTGCGGGTGGTGAACGAGTTGCCGCAGGTGCAGCTGACCTGCGTCTCCACGTACTCCGGGTGGATGTCGCGCTTCAAGGGATTCTCCTAGTGTTCGGGAGGGTCCCGGGTCGTGCTGCGGGCTTGCGTCACGTGAACCGGGGCCGACGTACCAGTCTGCCAGCACTGGCCGCATCTGCCCAAACCGGGGTCCGCGGCGATCTATTCCGATCCCGTCGCGGACGGCTGCGAGGAGCTCCTGACCACACCGTTCGTGTCGACGTCATCACCCGCCGAGCCCTTCGTGGCGGACCTGGGGATCGGCTTGTCGGCCCGTAGCGCGGCCCAGACCTGCTCGGCCTGGTCGGGGATCGGCAGGACGCGGTTGGGGTCGGCGGGGTCGTAGCGCACCGGCATGGTGACCATGTTGATGTCCTTGGAGCCCAGGTCCTTCAGGCTCTCCCCGAGGCCGACCAGCTTCTTCACCGACGCCAGCTCCGAGTCGGTGGTGATGGCGCCGGTGGCGGTGTCGGCGATCTCGTAGAGCCGGGTCGGCGAGCTCAGCAGCCCGATGCTGTTCACCCGGTCCACCAGGGCGCTGAGGAAGGCCTGCTGCAGCCTTATCCGGCCCAGGTCGCTGCCGTCCCCCACCCCGTGACGGGTGCGGACCAGGCCGAGGGCCTGCTTGCCGTCGAGGTGGTGCGTGCCGGCCGGCAGGTGCAGATGGCTCCGGTTGTCGCTGATGGCCTGGCTGGTGGTGACGGTGACGCCGCCGAGGGCGTCGATGAGGTGCTGGAAGCCGGAGAAGTCGACCTCGATGTAGTGGTCCATGCGGATGCCGGTCATCGTCTCGGCCGTCTTGACCGCGCAGGCCGGGCCGCCGATCGAGTACGCCTCGTTGAACATCTCGCCCCGGCGGGGCGGGGCCGTGCCGCCGCCGGGCTCGGCACACGCCGGGCGGTCGACGAGGGTGTCGCGGGGGATGCTCACCACGCTCGCCCGGTGGTGCCCCTGGTAGACGTGGACGATCATCGCGGTGTCGGAGCGGGCGGTGCCGTCGTCCTGGCCGCCGCCGGCCTTCTGGTTGCTGCCGGAGCGGGAGTCGGAGCCGAGGACGAGGATGTCCATCGAGCCGTTGTCGACGTCGGCCGGCCGGTCGCGTCCGAGGAGGGCGTTGATGTCGATGCCCCTGATGTTGCCGTTGAGCTTGAGGTAGAGGCAGCCGACGGCGGTGGTGGCCAGCAGGAGGAACGTCGCCACGACCCAGGCGGTGATCCGCAGGGCCCGTCGGCGGGGGCTGCGCCGGCGTCGCCGGGCGGCTCGTCCGTCGTCCGCGTGATCGGCCATCGGCTCCTCTGTCCTGATCGGCTCCTCATGGTTGGGGTACCCGTTCCCGTGCCCGATCAGGCACGGGAGAGGTGCCCGCACAGGGCAATGACAGCGGGTCCGGGAGCGCCCCGCCTCGGGACGCGCCGGATCCGCCGCAGGTGAGAGCCATCCGGTCGGTGCCGCGGGCGGGCACGAGCGGCCGCGCACGAGCGGCCGGGGACGACGGAAGGCCGGTCCCGTCACCGAAGTGACGGGACCGGCCTCCTGGGCCGTGCCGACGCCGGGGCGTCAGTCGTTGTTGCCGCCCGGGGTGGTCTTGGCGATCTGCATCAGGAACTCGGCGTTGGACTTGGTCTGCTTCATCTTGTCCAGCAGCAGCTCGATCGCCTGCTGCGAGTCGAGCGCGTGCAGCACCCGGCGCAGCTTCCAGACGATGTTCAGCTCGTCCGGAGCCAGCAGGATCTCCTCCTTGCGGGTGCCGGACGGGTCGACGTCCACCGCGGGGAAGATCCGCTTGTCGGCGAGCTTCCGGTCGAGCTTGAGCTCCATGTTGCCGGTGCCCTTGAACTCCTCGAAGATCACCTCGTCCATGCGCGAGCCGGTCTCGACCAGCGCGGTGGCCAGGATGGTCAGCGAGCCGCCGTCCTCGATGTTGCGCGCGGCACCGAAGAAGCGCTTCGGCGGGTACAGCGCGGTCGAGTCGACACCACCGGACAGGATGCGGCCGGAGGCGGGCGCCGCGAGGTTGTACGCGCGGCCCAGACGGGTGATGGAGTCCAGCAGGACGACGACGTCGTGGCCCAGCTCCACCAGCCGCTTGGCGCGCTCGATGGCGAGCTCGGCGACGGTGGTGTGGTCCTCGGCGGGACGGTCGAAGGTCGAGGAGATGACCTCGCCCTTCACCGACCGCTGCATGTCGGTGACCTCTTCCGGACGCTCGTCGACGAGGACGACCATCAGGTGGCACTCGGGGTTGTTGCGGGTGATCGCGTTGGCGATGGCCTGCATGATGATCGTCTTACCGGTCTTCGGCGGGGCCACGATCAGGCCGCGCTGGCCCTTTCCGATCGGGGCGACCAGGTCGATGATCCGGGTGATCAGCTGGCCGGGCTCGTTCTCCAGCCGCAGCCGCTCCTGCGGGTACAGCGGGGTGAGCTTGCCGAACTCCGGACGGCCGCGGCCGCTCTCCGGCGCCATGCCGTTGACGGAGTCCAGGCGCACCAGGGCGTTGAACTTCTCGCGGCGCTCGCCGTCCTTCGGCTGCCGGACGGCACCGGTGACGTGGTCACCCTTGCGCAGGCCGTTCTTGCGGACCTGGGCGAGCGAGACGTACACGTCGTTCGGGCCGGGCAGGTAGCCCGAGGTCCGGATGAACGCGTAGTTGTCGAGGATGTCGAGGATGCCCGCGACCGGGATCAGGACGTCGTCGTCGGCGACCTGCGGCTCACCCGCGAAGTCGTCGCGGCGGTTGCCGCCCCGCCCGCGGCGGTCGCGGTAACGGCCCCGGCGCCGGCGGCCGCTGCCGTCGAACTCGTCGTCGTCCTGGTGGCCGCCGCCCTGCGGACCGCCGCCCTGCTGCTGGCCCTGGGGGCCGCCGCCCTGCTGCTGACGCTGCTGGCCGCCGTCCTCGCCGCCCTTGCGGCGGTCGCGCTGACGGTCCCGCTGACGGTCGCGGCGGCTCTCGCGGCGCTCGTCGCCGCCCTTGGCGTCGCCGGACCTGCCCTCGGCGCTGTCCACGGCGGCCTCGGCACGGCCCTCGGCGGACTGCTCGGCCTTGGCGGACTCCGCCTTGGCGGACTCCGCCTTGGCCTTGGCCGCGGGTGCGGTCTTCTCGCCGGCCGGCTGGCCGGGGATCTCGATCTGCTTCGGCTGCTGCTCGGCGCCCTGGTTCCCGGCCTCGGCGGATTCACCCGTACGGGTGCGCGAGGTCGCCCGGCGCTTCGGCTTCTCGGCGGCGGGCGCGCCCTCGGAGGCGGTGGCCTTGGCGCCGCTGCCGGACTGCGCGGCCTTGATGGTCTCGATGAGCTGGCTCTTGCGCATCCGCGCGGTGCCCTTGATGCCGAGACCGGAGGCGAGCTGCTGCAGCTCGGCCAGGACCATGCCGTCAAGACCGGTACCGGCGCGGCGGCGCCGCGCGGCGGGGGCAGTGGCAGCACCGGTGGCAGGCGCGGCAGCATCGGACGCGGCGACAGGGCTGTCTGCGCGTACGCCCATCAGATCGGTGGTGTCGCTCACGAAGGGTCCTTCCCTGGAGCGGACGTCGGCCTGTCTGGCTCGGCGACCGGTCGTGCTGTCCGGATCCGGTCCTTATCACTTACGCCGGACCCGGGGCGGTGGTCCGCCTGATGGCGGAGGAAATGATGTGGAACAAAAAAACACAGTTACCGGCGAGGTGAGAGTCCACTCTCGGGTGAAACGTCACCCGCGCCGTCTCCGGAGCGTGCTCGGCACTGCCCAGGCAGGCTGCCTATGCGGTGTGGGAGGCTCCCGGAAGAATGGGCGGTCCCGATGCGGGACACAAGGCACCGGGACAACAGGTCCAGCAGGCGGGCGCCTGAGTCCACGGGTGCAGCAATGAGATTAACACTACCGGATCCAACAAACATTCCCCCTCTCTACGACCGGCAATCGTGTCACTGCCCCACAGCGAGCGGCAGCACACTCGCCCCCGCCGCGTCGAGGGCCAGGCGGTTCGCCGCCCACCCCTCGGCCGCCAGCCGGGAGACCTTGTCGGCGGTGTCCTCGTCCGCCAGCGCCAGCACCGTGGGTCCCGCACCCGAGATGACAGCGGGGACGCCCTCGGCGCGCAGCCGGTTCACCAGTGCCGTGCTCTCCGGCATCGCGGGCGCCCGGTACTCCTGGTGCAGCCGGTCCTCGGTGGCGGGGAGCAGCAGGTCGGGGCGCCGGGTGAGGGCCTCGACCAGGAGTGCGGCGCGTCCCGCGTTGACCGCGGCGTCCACGTGCGGGACGGTGCGCGGCAGCAACCCCCGGGCGGTCTCGGTCAGCACCGGCCTGCCCGGCACGAAGACCACCGGAACGACCGACTCGCAGGGGTCCATACGGACCGCGTGGGCGGCCCCGCCCTCGGTCCAGGCCAGTGTGAAGCCGCCGAGCAGACAGGCGGCGACGTTGTCCGGGTGGCCCTCGATCTCGTTGGCCAGTTCCAGCAGCGCGGCGTCGTCGAGCTTCTCCTGCCCGCCTATCGTCACCGCGCGGGCGGCCATGATGCCCGCGCAGATGGCGGCGGAGGAGGAACCGAGGCCGCGGCCGTGCGGGATGCGGTTGGCGCACACGACCTCCAGGCCGCGCGGCTGACCGCCGAGCAGGTCGAAGGCGGTGCGCAGGGACCGTACGACCAGGTGGTTCTCGTCGCGGGAGAGCGAGTCGGCGCCTTCGCCGGCGATGTCGACGTGCAGACCGGAGTCGGCCACCCGGACCACGACGTCGTCGTAGAGTCCGAGCGCCAGGCCGAAGGCGTCGAAGCCCGGTCCGAGGTTGGCGCTGGTCGCGGGGACCCGCACTCGGACGGCGGCGGCGCGGAAGGCTGGTCCGGCCATCGTTCGATGACTCTCCTTGTTTCCAGGGCGTTTCTGCCTCGCGATGCCGCGGCATCGTTGCCGTACGGCGGCGAGGACTTGGGGGACCGTACCAAGGGGATCCCGCGAGGAGGATGCCAATGGCATGGGCCAGAACGGCGTGCGGCGGCGCCGGTGTGGGCCAAGCCTATCGAAGGAAGGTTCTCCTGCGACATAGGGCGCACGGACAGCGCGTGATGCGTGTCGCGTGCGGTTCCGTGCGCCCCTGTCGTCCCGTGGGGTCAGAGCAGCCCGAGCCGGTCCGCGGCGGTGTCGGCGTCCACCGGGACCGTGATGGGCTGCGGCGCGCCGGCGACCGCCCAGTCGGGGTCCTTCAGGCCGTTGCCGGTGACGGTGCAGACGATCCGCTGGCCAGGGTCGACCGCGCCCTGCTCGGCGGCCTTCAGCAGCCCGGCGACGCTCGCGGCGGAGGCCGGCTCGACGAAGACGCCCTCCTGCGCGGCGAGCAGCCGGTACGCCGACAGGATCTGACGATCCGTCACCGAGTCGATCAGGCCCCCGGATTCGTCCCGCGCCTCCTCGGCGAACTGCCACGACGCCGGGTTGCCGATCCGGATCGCGGTGGCGATCGTCTGCGGCTGGCGCACCGGGTGGCCCAGCACGATCGGCGCGGCGCCGGCGGCCTGGAAGCCCCACATGCGCGGATTGCGCGTCGACACGCCGTCCGCGCGGTATTCGCGGTAGCCCTTCCAGTAGGCGGTGATGTTCCCGGCGTTGCCGACCGGCAGCACATGGATGTCCGGCGCGTCGCCGAGCGCGTCCACGATCTCGAAGGCGGCGGTCTTCTGGCCCTCGATACGGGCCGGGTTCACCGAATTGACCAGCGCCACCGGGTACTTGTCGGACAGGCCGCGGGCCAGGTCCAGGCAGTCGTCGAAGTTGCCGTCCACCTGAAGGATGCGCGCCCCGTGCACCAGCGCCTGGCCCATCTTGCCCAGCGCGATCTTGCCCTGCGGCACCAGGACGGCGCACACCATCCCGGCCCGCACCGCGTACGCGGCGGCCGAGGCGGAGGTGTTGCCGGTGGAGGCGCAGATGACCGCCTGCGCGCCCTCCTCCTTCGCCTTGGAGATCGCCATGGTCATGCCGCGGTCCTTGAAGGAGCCGGTGGGGTTGGCGCCCTCCACCTTCAGGTACACGTCGCAGCCCGTGCGCTCGGACAGCACCTGGGCGGGGACCAGCGGGGTCCCGCCCTCCAGCAACGTGACCACGGGGGTCGCCGCGCCGACCGGGAGCCGCTCCCGGTACTCCTCGATGAGGCCGCGCCACTGGTGGGTGGCCGGCACGCGGCCGGCAGACACTGCGTTCATCGCTGGATTACTCCCCTTCCACACGCATGATGCTGGCGACGCCCCGGACGGTGTCGAGCTTGCGCAGCGCCTCGACGGTCGCCGCGAGCGCCGCGTCCGGCGCCCGGTGGGTGACGACGACGAGCGACGCCTCCCCGCCCTCCCGTCGCCCGCCACCACCCTGCTCGACGACGACTCCGTCGCCGCCGCCCGGATTCCTTCCCTGCTGACGAACGGTGTCGATCGACACCTGGTGCTCGGCGAAGACCGTGGCCACCTGGGCCAGGACACCCGGTTTGTCCGCCACGTCCAGGCTGATGTGGTACCGCGTCACCACGTCACCCATCGGGCTGACGGTGAGCTGCGCGTACGCCGACTCCCCCGGCCCGGTGGTGGCGGCCAGCTTGTTGCGGCAGGTCGCCACCAGGTCGCCCAGCACCGCGGAGGCCGTCGGCGAGCCGCCCGCCCCGGGGCCGTAGAACATCAGCTGGCCGGCGGCCGCGGCCTCCACGAAGACCGCGTTGTACGCCTCGCGCACGCTGGCCAGCGGGTGCGTCAGCGGGATCATCGCCGGGTGGACGCGGGCGGTGACCGAACGGCCGTCGGCGCTGCGCTCGCAGATCGCCAGCAGCTTCACCGTGCAGCCCATCTTCTTGGCCGAGGCGATGTCGGACGCGGTGACCTCGGTGATCCCCTCGCGGTGCACGTCGTCGATGGTCACCCGGGTGTGGAAGGCGATGCCCGCCAGGATCGCGGCCTTGGCGGCGGCGTCGAAGCCCTCCACGTCGGCGGTGGGGTCGGCCTCGGCGTAGCCCAGCGCGGTGGCCTCGTCCAGCGCCTCGGAGTAGCCGGCGCCGGTGGTGTCCATCTTGTCGAGGATGAAGTTGGTCGTGCCGTTGACGATGCCCAGCACCCGGTTGACCTTGTCGCCGGCCAGCGACTCGCGCAGCGGGCGGATCAGCGGGATGGCGCCGGCGACCGCGGCCTCGTAGTAGAGGTCCACCCCGTGCTCGACGGCCGCGGCGTGCAGCGCGGCGCCGTCGGCGGCCAGCAGCGCCTTGTTGGCGGACACCACGCTGGCGCCGTGCTCGAAGGAGGTGGTGATCAGGGAGCGGGCGGGCTCGATGCCGCCGATCACCTCGACGACCACGTCGATGTCCCCGCGTTTGACCAGGGCGGTCGCGTCGGTGGTGAGCAGCTCGGCGGGCACGCCCGCGCGCACCCGGTTGGGCCGCCGTACCGCGATGCCGGCGAGCTCCACCGGTGCGCCGATCCGCGCGGCGAGGTCGTCCGCGTGCGTCGTCATGATGCGCGCCACCTCTGAGCCGACAACACCACAGCCCAGCAGCGCCACCTTCAGCGGACGCGTACGCATCATCCGACCTCGCTTCGCGGTTTACGGCTTTTCAAGCCTCTTGGACGGTCCCAGTCTCACGCACCGGACGGAAGTTTCCACGTGCTGTCCGGATCGCGAGACCGGTCTCCTTCTATGTGAGATTTCACGTCAGCCGACGTCGAGACGCAGGAGATCTTCTTCCGTCTCGCGCCGGACGATCACCCGGGCCTCGCCGTCCTTGACGGCGACCACCGGGGGGCGCAGGGCGTGGTTGTAGTTGCTGGCCATCGAGCGGCAGTACGCACCCGTCGCCGGCACCGCCAGCAGGTCGCCGGGCGCCAGGTCGGCGGGGAGGAAGGCGTCGCGCACCACGATGTCGCCCGACTCGCAGTGCTTGCCGACGACCCGGCTCAGCATCGGCTCGGCGTCGCTCGACCGCGACACCAGCGCGACGCTGTACTCGGCGTCGTACAGCGCGGTGCGGATGTTGTCCGACATGCCGCCGTCCACGCTCACGTACGTCCGCAGGCCCTCCAGCGGCTTGATCGTCCCCACCTCGTACAGGGTGAACGCCGTCGGGCCCACGATCGCCCGGCCCGGCTCGACCGACAGCCGCGGGACGGCGAGCTCCGCGCCCCGGCACTCGCGGGAGACGATCTCCCCCAGCGACTTGGCGATCTCGTGCGGCTCGCGCGGGTCGTCGTCCGGGGTGTACGCGATGCCGAGGCCGCCGCCGAGGTCGATCTCGGGCAGCTCCACCCCGTGCTCGTCGCGGATCTGCCGCAGCAGGCCGGTCACCCGGTGCGCCGCCACCTCGAAGCCGGAGGTGTCGAAGATCTGCGAGCCGATGTGCGAGTGGATGCCGACCAGTTCGAGCGAGTCCAGGCGCAGCACCCGGCGCACCGCCTCGGCCGCGTCCCCGCCGCCCAGGGAGAAACCGAACTTCTGGTCCTCGTGCGCGGTGGCGATGAACTCGTGGGTGTGCGCCTCGACGCCGACCGTGACGCGGACCTGCACCCGCTGCCGCCTGCCCAGCTTCTGCGCGGCGTCCGCCACCCGGACGATCTCCTGGAACGAGTCCACCACGATCCGTCCCACCCCGGCCTCGACGGCCTGGCGGATCTCCTCGGTGGTCTTGTTGTTGCCGTGCAGCGCGATCCGGTCGGCCGGCATCCCCGCGGACAGCGCCACGGCCAGTTCCCCGCCGGAGCACACGTCGAGGTTGAGCCCCTCCTCGTTCAGCCAGCGCACCACGGCGCGGGACAGGAACGCCTTGCCCGCGTAGAAGACGTCGGCGTCCGCGCCGAAGGCCTCGCGCCAGGCACGGCAGCGGGCCCGGAAGTCGGCCTCGTCCAGGATGTAGGCGGGGGTGCCGAACTCCTCCGCGAGGCCGCGGACGTCCAGTCCGCCGACGGTGGCGACGCCCTCGGCGTCCCGGGTGACGGTACGGGCCCAGACCCGGGGGTCCAGGGTGTTCAGGTCGGCGGGCGGCGCCGCGTAGTGACCCTCGGGGAGGACGTCGGCGTAACGGGGCCCGGCGGGGTGTGCGGAACGGCTCATCGTCTCGTGCTCTCTGCTCTCACAGGTGTCGGGGGGCGCTGATGCCGAGCAGGGTCAGGCCGTTGGCGAGCACGGTCCCGGCGGCGTCGGCGAGCGCCAGGCGGGCCCCGTGAACGGCCGAGGGTTTCTCCTCGCCCTTCGGCAGCGCCGGGCACTCGTCGTGGAAACGGAGGAAGGCATCAGCCGTGCGCTCCAGCAACCGCGCCACCCGGTCGGGTGCGCCGTGCCGGGCAGCGGCCTCCACGGTGCGGGGGAAGTCGGCGATCAGGCCGAGCAGTTCGGTCTCCGCGGGATCCCGGCGGCCGGATTCGGCGCCGGGTTCCAGGCCCAGGTCGTGGGCATTGCGCAACAGGGCCCGGCTTCGGGCGTGAGCGTACCGGACCCGGAACAGGGGGTTGTCCTCGCGCTGCGCCAGGTGCGCCGCGGGGTCGGTGCGGGGGGCGTCCTCGGCGGGCGGGCGCAGCAGCGCCCAGGCGGTGGCGTCGGCGCCGAGGCTGCCGGCCAGCTCGTCCGGCGTCTCCCGTACGGGGTACGGCCGCCGCGCGGGCGGCTCGATGCCGGTGGCCGCGTGGAGCCGGCGGAGGGCGGCGGCGTAGGCGTCGGCACGGCCCTCGCCGCTGGGTGCGGGGAGGGCCGCGGCCTCGTGCTCCCCCACCCCGTAGCGGTGGCCCTGCTCGCGTACGAGATCGACGAGGGCCTCGTGGGACTCCCCCTGGAGGGTGATGTTGAGGAACCCCGGTGCGGCGACGTCCACCCGGGCGATGCCGGGGGCGGCGGCGAGCCGGCGGCCGATGACGTCCGCGACGGCGAGCGGCGCGACGCCGGTCAGGGGGGCCAGCTGCAGGGCCACGTTCGTGGCGTAGTCCCCGCACCCGGGCCGCGGCGGCCTGCGCACGACGACCCGCTCGGGCACCGGGCCCGCGAGGCTGAGCTCGTCGGCCTCCACGGCACGACGGACCGTGGCGAGCACGGTGTGGGAGAGCTCAGCGGGGGTCACAGACGCAAGCGTAGGCGAGGAGGGGGGTACCGACGCGAACGGGTTTCACCCTTTGGTCATCCCTGGTCACCCGCCGTCAGGCAGTGCCCGGGGTGCCCGCCGACGCGCCTTGCTGGGGTGCGTCGACGTCCTTGTCGACGAGCCCGCGCACCACGCTGAGCAGCTCGCCGGGCTCGAAGGGCTTGCTGAGGAAGGCGTCCACCCCGGCGGCGACGCCGCGCTCCACCTCGGCCTGGGTGCAGGCGCTGACCACGACGATCCGCACGTCACGGGTGCGGGGGTCCGAGCGGAGGCGGGCCGCCGTCCGTATCCCGTCCAGCCGCGGCATGACGACGTCCAGGGTCACCACATCGGGGCGCACCTGCTGCACCACGTCCAGGCATTCGGCACCATCGGCCGCGGTCACGACCTCGAAGCCCTCCAGCTCGAGGTTGACCCTGATCAGCTGCCGGATGACCTTGTTGTCGTCGACGACAAGCACCCGGCCGGACTCGCCCGGCACATTCAGAGCCTAGGCGCGCCGGATCGGATGCGTCCGCGTTTTCCCCATTCCTTCCCCGACCGGGGGACCCCGCACCGGTGCGCCGGACACGCGCCGCCGCCATGGGCTATGCCACCGGCACGCGGCGCGGGGCACGCCCGCCACCCCCTCCCCACCCGCAACCCGCCTCCCCGGAAACCCTGTACACGGACACCCCTTCCAGGCTGGTAAGGTTTCACCCGTCGCCGCCACAGCGGCCGACACGCCCCCGTAGCTCAGGGGATAGAGCAACGGCCTCCGGAGCCGTGTGCGCAGGTTCGAATCCTGCCGGGGGCACCTCGCACGAGGTGCCAAAAGACCCCGCCACCAGCCAAGACGCTGAGTGCGGGGTCTTTGCGTATGCGCAGGCGTATGCCGCCGAAAGTGGCCATAGGACGGGGTCTGTGGACAGTACGTGGACAGGATCTTGGGACATCGGCCCAGGTCAGCCCCCGAAAACGGCGAAGACCCCCGGACAGCTCCAGGGGCCAGGATCGCAGAAGTCCGGGGCATCACTCGTACTCGCGCAGCAGGTCCTCGATGCGGCGGTTGGCGACCTCCTGCCGGCCATCGATGCACTTCGCGTACCGACTCAGCAGCACCTCCACACTGTTGCCCGCCCGTTCGGCAACCTCGGTGGCGTCCACGCCGGCGTTCAGCCAGGTCGACAGCGCTGAGTGCCGCAGGTCGTAGGGACGCCGGGCGAGCGGTGAGGCGGCCACAGCCGGCGGCAGCGCCAGTAGCCGAGCCTCCTGCCAGGCCCGGTAGTAGGAGGACGAGGAGACCACTCCCCCGCCCTCACTGAAGAACAGCCGCCCGTCGCCGGCCGTACCGAAGGTGTCGAGGTGTTCCCGGAAGATCGCCACCAGCTGCGGGGGAATCGGCACCCGCCGCACATCCTCGGCCGGCCGGTTCTTCAGCCCGCGGTCGTCGTGGCTCTCCCCCGAGTCGGTCCACTGCTTCCCGACGCTGGGGCGGGTGCGGTGGAGCAGGGCAGAGCCCCAGCCGGACGGGGGCAAGGTGAGGTCGGTATCGGCGAGGCCGACCGCTTCGGCCGGACGCAGGCCCCCGAAGTACATCGCGGCGAACAGGCCCACCAGGCGCCGGCCACGGGCACGTCGGTAGCCGCCGATGTACGACATGGCGTACAGCAGGGCACGGGCCTGATGAGGGTTGGCGACGACCCGGGGGTCTACCTCGCTGGAAACCTTGGGTTTTTGCCACCGGACGCTGGCTAGGGGATTCTCCGGAAACTCGCCCAGGTCGACCGCGTAATGCATGGCGTTGACGAGCGTCCGTCGCTTCCGGCGCACGGTCTCGGCAGCCGCGGCAGTGCCGTCCAATTTGAGCTTGAGGGAATCGAGCACGGCACGGCCGATCACCGGGTCGCCGAGATCAGCCAGCGGGCGTGAAGCCTTGGATACCCAGTGCAGCGTATTGGCGATCTCCGCAGGCAGCTCCCGATCACTCGGGCCCGGCAGGACGAAAGCCCAGTTCCGTAGAGCCTTGCGGAGCAGTTCCTCCGGCGGCCGGCCGAGACGATCGTCCAAGAGCGCCACGGTGACCGAAGCCAAGGATTCGTTGATCCCGACACGCGTGTTCGGCGCGGCATGCGGCCACTTCATAGCCAGGTACCTGAGCGCGAAGTCGTACCAGGTCAGCGTGGGCCCCTTCTCAGCCATGGACCCAGGGAGACCGCTGCCAGCATCAAACTCTTCGCCGTCGTGGGCGGCCCGCAGAATCTTAGAGCGGAAATTTTCGGCGAGACCCTTGGTCCGGAACGTATCGGAGAATGCCTGGCCGCCCACGGACCAGCGCACGTTGTAGGACGGTGTCTTGGTGTTCCGTTTACGAACGGCCCACACCTTCACGTCGAGAGACTTCACGCGGCGGTCCCCTTCAGCTGGCGCAGCCAAGCCACGAAGTCGCTCCGCCAAACTCTCAGCTCCCCATTCGGCAGTTTGAAAGCGTCCGGGCCGTTACCCAACTCGCGCCAGCGGTAGAAGGTACGGCGCGAAACACCTCCCAGCTCCGCGAGGATCTGCGGAACGGTCATCAGCTCGTCTTTCACAGGACACCTCGCTCCAGGGTCAGTTGGTCGCGCAGGGCTTCGCGGGCGGTTTCGCGGTTGATGCGGATGTCCCGGGCGATCGACGCGGCCAGGACCGATTCACCGGGGGTGTGGCCGTGACCGGCGTATTGCCAGTCGGCCAGGACGAGCACGGTGGGGTCCTGGTCGAAGTCGAGGAGGCCGAGGGCGTCACGTTGCTGGGCGGCGCGGTAGTCGGCGCGGATCTGCCGGAGGGCGCCGAGGGTGGTGGAGTAGCGCCGGGACTTGGTCGAGAAGTGGCCGCGGAAGCCGAGCATGTGCGCCCAGGCCCACAGCCGCCGGTCGGGATACAGGCCGTCCAGGTCCCAGCAGGCCTGAATCAGGCGGCGCGCGTGGTCGGGAACGCCGTGGCGGTCGAGTTCGGCCAGTTCACCGATCCGTCGGTCCAGGGTGCCAGTGGTCTCGGCCGCTTTGGTCGCGTACTTGGCCACGTATGCGGCCACGGCTTGTTCGGTGATCTCGGCTCCGGCATCAAAGGCACGGATCGGGCGGATGTCGAGCTGGGTGCCCCAGCGCAGGGTGCAGGCGGGCTGGTCGCCTGCCGCGGGGGCGGTGATGGCGGTGTAGGCGTGGGTGGCGGCTGCGCGGATCGCGTCCTCCAGCAGGGCTGTGGTGGCCCAGGCCGGCGGCGTTGTGTCGGGGCCTTCGGGTCCGTCGACGCGGATGACGGCGTGGAAGTGGACGGCTCCGCGCTTCTGGAACTCGGCGACCTTTCCGTACGACAGGCGGGCGACGTCAGCAAGGGCCCTCTGGGAGAGTCCGGCGCGGGCGGCGATCTCGCGGCGGAGCCGGTTGATAAAGCGAACCCACAGCTCTCCAGCGTGGTTGTTGAAGAGCACTGCGGCGGCGTAGTCGTACGACTCTGGATTCAGCGGGGTGCCGAGTGTGAGGTCGTCGTCGCCGTGGGTGATACCACAGCGGCAGCGGCCAGTGTCGGGCTGGTTGTGGACCGGGCCGAAGGAGGGAGCGGTGAGGGTGGCGAAGACCCTCGGGTGGTCGCGAACGGTGACAGGGATGCCTTTGGCCTCGTCTCCAGCGAGGCCGGCGCGGACGAGGTGGTAGGTGTCAGCGGCGTAGACCGTGGCACAGGGCTTGCAACGGGATGCGCGGCGGTTGCCGCAGGCGATCCGTAACCGCCCGCCGGGTTCGTCGGCGGTGGTGTAGGCGTGCAGGGTTTCGCCCGTGGTCTTGTCCTTGACCGCGGTCCAGCCGCGCAGGTGGACGGGGTTGCCGCAGCCTCCGGCGCGG
Organism: Streptomyces sp. NPDC006207; assembly: GCF_040613835.1. Lineage (NCBI taxonomy): Bacteria > Bacillati > Actinomycetota > Actinomycetes > Kitasatosporales > Streptomycetaceae > Streptomyces > Streptomyces sp. NPDC006207. The sequence goes on from NZ_JBEXSX010000003.1 coordinate 120,255, forward strand.
TGGATCTGGTCTTCCCAGCGGTGGAAGTCCGGGGCCCCGGCCACCCGCAGGAGATCCCGCAGGGTGACCGGGTCCAGCCCGGTCGGTGCCGTCACAGTCATGCGCAGCCCTTGACGAGACGACCGACGTGGGCGGCCCGATCGCCGGTGCCCTGGCAGGCAGGGCAGACGGCACGGAGGGTGGCGCGGGAGCCGTCCGGGAGGCGGGTGCCGGTAGTGATGACGACGACGGGGAAGCCGTCGCAGTGACCGCAGACACGGGCGCCAAGGCGAGGATTCGCGGGCATGATGAGGAAGCTTTCGGGTCCGTTGGATCTGGGAGGGAGCAAGGCGCCCGGGGCGGTCGATGCTTGGCGGCGTGTGCCGCCCCGGGGGCCCGTCAGCGCTTGTGCTGGCCGTTGAGCAGGGAGCGCAGGACGACGGCGCACACCGCGACCGATGCGGCGGTGATGGCGACGGCGAGCAGGAGCGAGACCAGGACAGTGCCGATGACCAGGACCGCGGCAGTTCCGCCGGCGACGACGGCGATCAGGGCTCCGGGGGTCAGTTGCACGGTGGGCCGGGCCGAGTTGACCGGGACCTGCGTCGACGTGTACGTGGGCTGCACAACGCCGGTGGTCGTCGGCGGTGTGATGACGCTGGTGACGGTCGGATTGGTCGGGATCTTGGGACGGAGCATGGGTGTTCTCCTCTCGGGTCTACTTGGTGGTGCCGTTGACGATCTCGACGCCGGTGCGGGTGCCGGAGTCGACGGCGGGGGCGAGGAAGGTGTCGGCGAGGTAGAAGCCGCCGAGGACCAGGACCAGGACGAGCCAGGTCGGGACTCGGGTGAGCTTGAGGCCGAAGTAGCCGAGGGCGGCCAGGACGGCGATCAGCGGCAGGTGGACGGTTATGGCGTTGGGCTCCTCTCAGGCGATGCGGCAGCGGTGGGTGCGGGCGGCGAGCGTGGCGGCGGCCCGGCTGGCGTAGTCCGAGGACCAGCCGCAGCGTTCAGCCGTGCACACCGCGGCGTGCCGGCTGCGGCCGTAGGGGTCGCGGAAGGTGCCGATCTGGACGGGGCCGACGTGAGCAATCGAGTGGAACTGGTCGCGGCGGGCCATGGTGGATTTCCTCTCAGGTGAGTTGGGCGGCGATGGCGGCGGCGAGCGGTGCGGGGACGCCGAGCCGGGCGCGCAGGGTGTCGGTGTCGATCTCGGTGCCGGTCGCGGCGCGGTGGGCGTCGGCGACCTTGCGGGCGTACGCGAGCAGCGCGGCTGGTACCGGTGGTGCGGGCGGCGCTGGCAGTGCGGGCGGGGCAGGCTCGGGACCGCCGACGACTTCCCGATGCGACTCGACCGCGGTGACGGGGTCGGGGTCCGGCTCAATGGGTTCGGCGGCAGCGGCGGGAGCCGGGGTGTGGACGAGGAGGGTGCCGCCGAGGAAGGCCAGGGCGGGCCAGCCAGCCACGAGGATGCGCAGCCAGGCGGGCACGGCAGCCAGGTCCAGCAGTCCAGCGGTGGCGACGTTCGCCCCTAGCGACGCAGTCAGGGCTACGGCGAACCAGAACCAGGCGGCGCGGACCGGACCGTGGGCGGCGCGGAGGAGGCGCAGACGTCGCCAGGCGGCGACCAGCAGTAGGTCTACGGAGACGGGGTAGGCCCAGGCTTTCCAGCCGTGCTGTCCGGCTGCTTCAGCGATGTCGTGGAGGTGGGCGAAGGACAGGGCACCGGCGATCACGGCCTGTACCAGCACGGCATCCGGCCGGAGTTTCGAGCGCATCGCGGTTCCTCCTTCCAGGGGTCTTGGGTCGGTGCCGGGCGGGGTGTGGTGGCCGGCCGCCCGGCACCGGGGGTCAGTCGGGGTCGGTGGCTTCGCCGGAGCCGAGGCAGGTGAGGCAGATGCCGGACTGCCGGTGATCGGTCTCAGCGCGGGTACGGCCGACGCGTGCCGGGACGGCGACTTCTCCGGTGCCCTTGCACACCGGGCACGCGTCCGGCGCCGGCGCTTCGGGGGCGGGAGTCTTCTTGCGTGTGGGCATGGTGGTCACCGGCCCTTGACGCGGTCGGCGTTAGTGCGGGCGTTGACGGCGATCGCGGCGGCCTCGGTGTCGTCGGGCCGGGTCGCGGCGATGCGCTCCAACAAGTCGGCCTTGCGGTCCATCAGCGCGGCCAGGTCGCCTTCGCCGGTGCGGCGGTGGGCGTTCAGGTCGGCGAGGAAGGCGGAGATCTCAGAGATGGAGGGGCCTGTCATCGGGCACGTCCTCTCGTTTCTGGCATGGCGGGGCTAGGGACCTGGCGCGGGGCGGTCGCGCCAACCGTTGTTCGGGGGTGCTTCAGGCGATCACGGGCACCGGCTTGGCCAGAACCGGGGTCTCGACGTCGCGTAGCGGGCGGAAGGCGGCGAGAGCGGCCGGCTCGGGCGTGAGGTGTGCGTGCTCGTTGCAGGCGGTGACAGCCTGGCGGAGCGTGGTGTGGGGGGTTCGGGTGCGGACCCAGCCGCCGGAGGAGTCGCCGCAGATCGCCAGGCCGGGGCGGTTGGTGGGGATGGTCTGGACGGCGAGCACGGCGTCGGGGTTGATGTCGCCGAAGGCCATCTTGGCGGAGGCTTCGTCGTTGACGCGGTGCGCGACGCGGCCGGTGAGCTGGGCACGCAGCATGGTGATTCCGTCGCCGAGTTCGGAGCCGAAGCGTTGTCCGCAGATCTCCAGGTAGATGCCGGCGGCGCGGCCGAGCTGGGCCAGGCGGACCAGCGCAGTGACGATCCGCTCGCGGCGCTTCTTCTCCGCCGTGGTGGACCACAGGGCGAGTTCGGCGACCTCATCTATGAGGACGACGATCGGCGTCGGTCGCTCCTCTTCCGACAGGCCCCAGATGTCGGAGGTGATCTCCGCGTCCGGAGTGTCGGCGCTGATCCGTTGTTCGCGGCGGATGACCTGGTAGGTGTCCGCCATCATGGCCACGAGCACTTCGAGCAGGTCGGCGGCATCATCAGGGTTGTCCGCCAATGCCGAGAAGCGGCGTGCCAACGGGGCGAGTTCGACACCCTGCTTGCAGTCGATCCCGACCAGGGCGACCCGCTGCGAGGCCAGTTCGCGCACGAGGTTGCGCTGATAGACGGACTTGCCGGACTGGGTGGCCCCGAGGTTCAGGGCGTGCGGTGTCTCGCGGTAGTCGCGGTAGTGAACCGTGCCGTCATCGCGAAGCGCGACCGGAATCCGCAGGACCCCGCGATCGTCGCGGACGGGCATCTGAACCCGCTTGAGGACGTCGTAGCCAGTCATGGCGACCTCGACCACCCCAGCCTTGATCTCGCGGGAGTTGACCCCGTGCATCCGAAAGGAGTGCCTCAGGCGGTCGGTGGCGGCGGCCACGTCGAAGGCGTCCTGACCGGGCCGGAGCCGAAGGCGCAGCACCAGGCCTGTACGGGTCACCCGGATCCGGGACAGCCGAGCCGGCTGGTCCGGTGGGACGTCGGTGTTGGTGGCGCGGGCCCACATCAGCCGGATCCGGGACGGCGGAACGGTCAGCCCGCAGGCCTCCATCACCGAGGCGTAGGTGAACCGGATCCGTACGACGGCGATCAGGGCGCCGATGGTCAGCCAGTACCAGGCTGGACGCCGCCAGCGCAGGACCAGCACCCCGGCTCCGGTTAAGCCGGCCAGCACGGTGAGCCAGGTTCCCGACATGGCGCTCAGCCCTGCCCGTTCGCGGCGGCCGGGACGAGCGCGGTGACCGCGGCAGCGCGGAAGCTGATGCCGTGCCGCTTGGTGCCGTTGAACTCGTTCTCCCACGGCCGGGCGACCAGGCCGGTCAGCGCGACCGGGGTGCCCATGACCAGGTCGCCGGAGATGTCGGGCTCGGCGACGGTCACGGTGATGACCTCGGCGGAGCCGTAGGCCGCGTACATGACGTCCACGGTCATCAGCGTGTGCCCGGTCTCCGGGTCCATGGCGATCACACCGTTCTTCTTGTCGCGCATCTTGATCTGCGGGGGCTGGGCGACCATCACGGCCGCGGCGGAGGTGTCGACGGGGATCTGACGCATGATGGAACTCCCTTTCAGGGGACGGGGAGCGGCGGACTGCTTGGCGGTAGGGCGCCGCTCCCTGGTTTGTGTTGAGGGTGAGCGTGCAGCGAAGCGTCACGTCTCACTGTGATGCAATACGTTCTAGATCACAAGAGGGTTGGGTGTATCACCTCGATCTGACTCGCACTAATCGGTAGCCTCGGTACATGAGCGTCCGTTCCGATGACCCCAGACCGCCCAAGGTGCAAGTTGCCGCGATCCTGCGGGATGAGATCACCTCGGGCCGGATCGCACCGGGTCAACGTCTGGACTCGGTGCGGGCACTTGCCCTCCGATTCGGCATCGCCTCCCAGACCGTGACGAGCGCTCTGAAGATCCTGATCGAGGAAGGCGTCATCCGGTCGGTGCCAAACCGGGGGTACTTCGTCCAGTCACCGACCGACGAGCCTCAGGGATCGTCCGAGTACCAGGCGATCGTGAAGCGGCTGGACGAGGTCAGCGAGGCTGTCCGCCTCCTCACAGATCGGGTGGCCGACCTTGAGGGAACAGTTGGGCGTGACGGGAAGTAGCGAGCGCGCGAACGGCGTCGATTCGCTCGACCAGGTCGCGGACGTCGCCGGCCAAGCGGTTGAGCCGCGCCGCCAGGTCCTGCAGCTCTTCCGGGCTGAGTTCCCTGGTTCCCGGCTTCGGGGGTGTGCTCTCCATGCCTTCGAGTCAACCGCCAACGCGGGCGCACCACCATGAACGAGCGGTGCAGCACCAGTGCGCTTGTAAGGCACTTGCCATGCACATCAGCGACCGGCTTACGGTGGGAGTCCATCAGTGGACGTGATCGAGGTCTGGAACGGCCAGTACGCCTGCACCTTGCAAGCCGCCCTGCGAATGACCAACGAGGCGTTCGCAACCCACCTCGGCATCGGCATTCGCACGGTCGCCACCTGGCACGCCGACCCGACCATCGTGCCCCGAGCTGAGATTCAGCAGCTACTCGATTCCGTCTACGAGAAGACGTCCGCAGCGGTACGCCAGCGGTTCCAACTCCTCACCGCCAGCAGCACCGCCCACGACTCCACGCCGACCGCGGCCAGCGTCCCTACCGCACAGGCCCTACGAGTCGCCATAGCCGTCGTGATCCGCGCCGAAGACGTCCTGATGGTCTGCCGCCGATCCGACGACGCGGGCGGCATCACCTGGCAGTTCCCCGCCGGAGTCGTGAAGCCGGGCGCCAAGCCCGAAGTCGCGACCGTCCGCGAAACCCTTGCAGAGACCGGCGTTCACATCGCCGTACGGCAGCACCTCGGCAGGCGCCTACACCCGATCACCGGCGTCATGTGCGAGTACTTCCTGTGCGAGTACCTGGCCGGAGAGGCCCACAACAGCGACGTGTTGGAGAACGTCGACGTCATGTGGACGCCCAGAAACTCAGTTACGCGATTCATCCCCATCGATAGACTCTTTCCGCCGATCTTGGCCGCTCTGGAGGAGCAGACATGACGCAGACCGACGAACAGCCCGGCATCTCCGCCGCGATCGTGGTCCAGGAGGGGCGCGTCCTGATGGTCCGGCGGCGGATGCGCGAAGGCGAGCTGTCCTGGCAGTTCCCCGCCGGAGGCATCGAAGCCGGCGAGAGCCCCGAGGAAGCCGCCGTGCGGGAGACTCTCGAAGAGACCGGGCTCACCGTGAGCGCCATCAAGCTCCTGGGCGAGCGCGTCCACCCCAAGACGAAGCGGCTGATGTCCTACACCGCCTGCGACGTCGTTTCCGGCACCGCGCACGTAGCCGACGAGGAAGAGCTCGCCGAGCTCGCATGGGTCGCGCACGCCGAGATCCCCGAGTACGTGCCGTACGGGCTGTTCGAGCCGGTACAGGACTACCTCGACGGCGCACTGGCCAAGTAGCTGATCAGGCCAACAACCAGTTCCGACGATCACGAGCCACGGCGTAGACCGCTTCGATCTGCGCCGGGCTCAGCTTCCCCCGAGTGCCCCCAGGGCCGAGACCTCGCGCTCTCTGCGGATCACCCGCACGTCAAGGAGCGAGGGAACCACCTCCACTCTCGCCGCACCGACGAACACCAACACCGGATCAACATCAACGCGGACGCCGGCGCGTTCGAGGACGCCAGCAACCCGCTTCGCTTCGGCACGGCTTTTCCTGACATACGGCACCGGGGCACCGCGGTTGACCGTCACAGCGGTATCTCCGACCCAGACTCGTTTCCTACGGTGATGCTTGGTGTTGATCGTGAAGATGCCCCCGGGGCCGATCAGCAGGTGATCGATGTCCACGTCTCGCGGCAGCGGGACGGAGTGGAGCACACGCCAACTTGCCGACGCCAGTCGCTCCAGCTCCGCACCAACGGTGCGTTCACCAGCGAGCCCGGCCCGCCAGGAGTCACTATCCGACTTGCGTCCGAGCAGTGAGAGCAGCCGAGCGAACCGGCTCGGAGACAGCTCGGCAAGCTTCGCGCGCAGGGCCTCCCCCGGCCGATTCAAGGCAAGGTCGTGCTCCGGCGGAACGTCCACAGGGTGTGGATGCGCTGCCGCAGGCGGACTTGCCACAGGCGGCTGAACGCCAGCCACATGAGGCACAAGTGCGTCCAACGCGGCGTCGCGGTATTGGTCGACCAGGATCTTGATCTCTCCGGTCTTCTGATCGAACCACGCGACGCTCTCACCACTGGCTAAGTTCACGTACAGCCGATCTTGCCCATACCGCTTCCACGGCTGGACCGACAGATCGCTCATGCCCCACCCCCAGGAGACCTCGAACCGCCAAGGTGATGGGACCAGCCAGGGGCAACGCGCACAAGAAGCCGATCAGCCGATTCGAGCGCGGTGGGACTTTCCCTACTAGATCAAGGCCCGCGCACGGCGCGGGCGCGCGCCGCCTCTGCGGCGCGGCCTGCCTCCTGTCTTCGCCCCGGCTGACCGCGCCCGGCGGCGCGCTCGCAGCTGCGAGCATGAAGTGGGGAGACACCCTCTGTGGCTGGGGCGGTCGGCTCCACGGCTTTAGGCAGCCACTTTGGGGCGAGCCTCTAAGATCTTGGCCCCAACGTCGTGCTTTACCGGGCAGATCCACAGATTGCCCGACTCGCCAGCAGCTTACGGGGCCAAGATCACTCGCCCCAAAGCAGCTCCAGCCCAAAGCCGCTCCACCGACCTACGCGAGTCGAAACCAGGCCCATGCCCACTACAGGGTCAGGCCTGACTCGTTTCCTTGGCCTCCAGAGCATCGGCGACGGCTGCGAACTCTTCCAGGGCAGCGGTGAGATCTTCGACGATCTCGCGGGCAATAACGTCGGGGGCAGGCAGGTTGTCGAGGTCTTCAAGAGACTCGTCCCGCAGCCAGGTAATGTCCAGATTGACCTTGTCGCGGACAATTAGCTGGTCGTAGGTGAACGACTTAAATCGTTCGGACTCAACACGTTCCTCTAGGGGCTGGCCTGGCTTGGCAGACTGGACGAAGTCGTCCAGGTGCCCGCGGGTCAGTGGGTTCTTCTTGAGCGTGAAGTGCTTGTTGGTTCGCAGGTCGTACACCCACGTCTTCGTCGTCCAGGGGGTCTCGCTGGCCGGCTTCTTGTCGAAGAACAGCACGTTCGCCTTCACGCCCTGGGCGTAGAACACCCCGGTGGGCAGGCGCAGAATCGTGTGCAGGTCGAAGTCGTTCAGCAGACGTCGGCGCAGCGCCTCCCCGGCCCCGCCTTCGAACAGCACGTTGTCCGGCAGCACCACCGCGGCTCTGCCGTTGATGTCCAGGATCGTCATGATGTGCTGCAGGAAGTTGAGCTGTTTGTTGCTCGTGGTGACCACGAAGTCGTTGCGCTCGATCTCCCGGTCCTCGCGGGCCTCCCTGCCGTCGGCGCCCACCATCGTGATCGAGGACTTCGTGCCGAAGGGCGGGTTGGCCAGCACCACCGACCAGCGCTTACCAGGGTCGGCGACCAGGGCATCCTTGACCTCGATCAGCGACTCGCCCTTGGCGTCGCCCATGCCGTGCAGCAGCAGGTTCATGGCAGCCAGGCGGGCGGTGCCGTCCACGATTTCCACGCCGTGCACGAACGACGCCTTCAAGTGCTGACGCTGCTCGGGGTTCATGTGCGCGGCGTCCTTGGAGGCGTACTCGTGGGCGCCCAGCAGGAACCCACCCGTGCCGCAGGCCGGGTCGACCACCGTGTCCTCCACGGTGGGCCGTACGACATCGACCATCGCGGAGATGACCGATCGCGGGGTGAAGTACTGGCCCGCCCCCGACCCCTTGTCGCTGGCACCCTTCGACAGGAGGGCCTCGTAGGCGTCGCCGTTGATGTCGCCGCCGCCCGACCAAGTCTCCTTGTCGATCAGATCGTGGATCAGCCGCTTGAGGATCGCCGGGTCCTGCACCCGGTTCTGCGCCTTGCGGAAGATCGTACCCAGCATGCCCGGCTGGCGGCCCAACCCCTGCAGGATCAGCGTGTACTGGGTCTCCAGGGCTGCACCCTCGGTATCCAGCAGGCGCTGCCAGGAGTACTCCTCAGGGACAATCTGCTCGGGCTTGAGCGGCCGGTTGGCACGCTCGTGCGCCATCTTCAGGAACAGCAGGTAGGTCAGCTGCTCGGTGTACTCCAGCACGCCCACCCCAGCGTCCCGCAGCACGCCCGCGTACGTCCACAGCTTGTCGACCAGCCAGCGAGTGTCCGCCACGTGGTTGTCCTTCCATAACCAGGGATTTCGCCCTGCAAGATCAAAATGTTCTGCCAGCAGGTCAGACCGAGCGGCTGTTCTCCCACTGCCGGTAGGTCACGCCCTCGTCGGCCTTCCAAACATCGGGGCCACGGCTCGCGGACAAGCCCTGCACCACAGCTCCCGCCGCGGAGGCAAGGTGAACACGACGTCACGCGTCGTACGAGCCTTGCCGTCCGTGTCCACGACGATCGTGCCGTCCTCGTATACGCCGGTCTTCTGCGCTTCAAGACACTTATGAATCCGGCCGAGGGCAGTGCGGGGACCGCGCAGGATGTGGCCGATCCAGTTCAGAATCTCGGCCGTCATCAGCCCGCCCGGGTGCCGTCGACCAGGAACAGGCGTACTTGCTTGCCAGTCATCAGAACAGCGCTCCCTCGGGCACCGCAGCCTCGGCCGAGGTAACGGCGGCCCCCTCGACCTGCTCGGCATCGGGGGCACCAGTCAGACGCCCCGAGAACGCAGCGGCGAGAATCGCACGGCGCAGCGAGCCAGCCCGGGCCTGCTCCCACTCGACTTGCCTGGACAAGCGTTGGACTGCTGCGTTGTGCTCGCCCATCCTCTCCAAGATTGTCTGTTGTGCGGGAAGGTCTGGGGTCGGGACAAGGATCTTCTGCAGGTCCTTCTGGCTGACCTTGTAGATGCCAGCGGTGGTGCGCGCGGTGGACTCGATCTGGCGGCGCACAACACGCGAGTTCCATGCCAAGGAGAGGTACTCCGGAAGCACCTTTGTATGGTCAGGTCGGATTCGGATCATCGTGTCGGGGAAGGCGACAGCATCTGGCTCGTCGACGACCATCGCGGCACGGCCAACAAGGCGGATGCTGCCGTTCCCTCTGGCGACAAGAACGTCGTCTTGCGCGACAAGGAACGGTGAGGCCTCCTCAGCCGTCCAACGACCGATCTTGCATTCCCCCAAGTCGATCCGCCCGTTCTTCAATGCGGTCAGGCGCAGCACCGGAAAGCCTGAATCCGCCGTGGGGACGGAGCGCCCGTTGCTCAGCTTTTCAGCGATCAAGCTGTCCAGGCGGACCGGTTCGAGCCCAACGAGCTCGCCTGCAGACGCGAACATAGCGTCGCCAATGATCGAGAGACGCTGGGCTGCGACGTTGAGGTAGTCGGTGCCCGCGTCGAGGCGGGAGAGGTAGTCCTCCAGCACCTCGACGATCCGCTCTTGCTCAGTCAGCGAAGGAACAGGAATACCAACCGTGGCAAGGTTCTTCCTGGACACACGTTTACGCGTCGTTCCCGACTGGAGCGATGCAATGCATTCGTGCACGTGAGGTGAGTTGATCGCCCACATCAAGTACCGAGGATCAAGGTCATCGCGCGCTGGGCGTAGGATCGCGACGTCGACAGCGGTGACCGCTCGCCCGATGTTTTCCGGGACAAGGCAAGCCCGTCCAATCGGGTCCGGCATACGCGCGATGAGCACATCGCCGGGCTGCAGGAAGGTGCATCCCAGGCGCTTTGCCTGGTCCTCCCTCATCCACCGATTGCTCCGGTCACGGAATTCGCCAACCCCAACGTCTGCCAACTGCGTGAGCCGAACGGTCCCGTCCGGGTCTTGGTCCTTGGACTCGACCCAGTCTCCGTCAGTGAAGAGACCTCCGCGTGCGAGGTCATTCACGCTCTCGGTACGCCACCCGGCGGGCAGGTCGGTCACGCGGTCAGCTCCTTGTTCAGGGTCTCCACGAAGGTGCCGGCCTGGTCGCCCAGGTCTCGCAGGGCCCCGTCGATGCCACCGCGCTCGTCGAACGGGGCACCGTCGAGTTGGTCGACGTCGATCCCGGCCGAAGAGGCGATCACGTCCGCCATGTTGTCCAGCCACCACTTCTGTGTCTCGGTGAAGACGATGCCGGCCTGTTCCTGCTGCCGTAGCCAGCCCTGGTACCGCTCGTGGACCTTGTCCGCGTACGGCACCAGCTCGTCGTCACCCGTAAGAGTAAAGCGCAACAGGGACACCAGATCCGTGACCTGGGCATTTGTGTTCGGCCGGACCCGGCCTTTCTCCACCTGCTCGTAGGCCTCCCACAGCCGCTGAGGGGTCCACTGGTGCGGCGGCCGGGCGATCCGGTCGGCCAGTTCCTTGATCTGGGCGAACGTGCTCCCGGCAGGCTTGGTACCGGATTCCTCAGCCTGCTGCAGAACCTGGATCGCGGAGATCTCGCTGCGGTGCTCGTCCAGGTAGGCGCGCCAGTCCGTGACGATCTCGCGGGCCTTGTCCTCGGCGCCGACGCCGTAGGCCTCGAGCAGGGTGTCGGGGTTGGTGTCGTCGATGATCTGGTCGTGCTGGCGGCGTAGCTCCATGATGCGCGTACGCAGCTCGGGGTTGGCCGCCAGCGGGGCGATGGCCTTCTCGAGCAGGTCGTCGACCACCTGTTGAGGCTCCGCGCCTTCGCCGGCAGCAGCGACGGCTTCGGCCTGCTGCCCGGGGTCGCAGGCCTCGACCAGCTTCTTGACGATCTTCTCGAGGGGTTGGCCGGCGACCTTGTCGAGCTCGGCCCGCTCGGCAGAGGTAACCTGGAGCTCCAGGGCTGCCAGGCGGGAGGCAAGGGTTGCGGTCTCGTCCTCGGTGATCGTGAGGCTTGCGGCCTTGCTCAGGAGCTTTTCCAGGCTGATGCCCTTCTTGCGCATCAGTGGTGGGTCCACGAAGTCGTGTTCAGTGACGCCGATGGCGTCGACGATGACGAATCTCGTCTTCTCCTGCGCGGCCGGGCTCGTCTGAGAGTCGGGGGTGACGGCCTGGAAGTCGGGTTTGGGCATCGTGCGCGCCCCGCGGCCCTTCATCTGCTCGAAGTACTGCGCCGAGCGGACATCGCGCATGAAGAACACGCACTCCAACGGCTTGACGTCGGTGCCTGTAGCGATCATGTCCACCGTGACCGCGATCCGCAGCCTCGCGGAAGTGCGGAAGGCCTGCAGGTGGCCTTCGGGGTCCTTGGCCTGGTAGGTGATTTTTGTGGCGAAGTCGTTGCCCTTGCCGAAGACCTGCCGTACCTGCGTGACGACTTCCTCGGCGTGGGCGTCGTCCTTGCAGAAGATTAGTGTCTTGGGGACCGCGGTCCGGCCGGGGAAGATCTCGGTGAACAGCCGGTCGCGGAAGGTCTCCAGGACGGTGCGGATCTGGTTGGGGTTCTGCACGGCCCGGTCCAGCTGGCTCTTCTTGTACTCGACGTCCTCGTCGATGGCCTCGATGCGCTGGATGCGGGTGCGGCGGTCGACCTTGGGCACGAATGTGCCGGCCTCGATCTTCGCGCCGTTCTCCGAGATCTCCGTCTTGATGCGGTAGATGTCGAAGTCCACGTTCACGCAGTCGGCCACCGATTCGGTGTACGTGTATTGCGAGACAAGGTTCTGGCGGAAGAACGCGAACGTCTGCTTGCCCGGTGTGGCCGTCAGCCCCAGGATATGGGCGTCAAAGTACTCCAGGACGCCCTTCCACACCCCGTAAATGGAGCGGTGGGCCTCGTCCACGATCACCAGGTCGAACGACTCCGGCGGCATGTCCTTGTTGTAGGCGATCTCCACCGGGGCGTCCGGCACGAAGCTGTCCAGCGTCGGGTCGTCGCCCTCGGGGACGTCCTTGCCGCGCAGCACGGAGTAGACGCGCTGGATCGTGGAGATCACCACATTCGACGACTCCAGCATGCCCAGACCGGTCAGCCGCTGGACCGAATACAGCTCGGTAAACTTCCGGCCGTCGTCCGGGGTCTCGTAGTTGCTGAACTCAGCAGCGGTCTGCTTGCCCAGGTTGTTGCGGTCCACCAGGAACAGCACCCGCTTGAACCCTGCGTGCTTGAGCAATCGGTATGACAAGGTCACGGCGGTGTGCGTCTTGCCCGCACCGGTGGCCATCTGGATCAGCGAGCGGTCTGCACGCTGGGCCGCCAGCGAAGCCTCGGTCCCGGAGATCGCTTCGGTCTGCGCGGGCCGCAGCCGTTCCACATTCAGCGGCGGCATGCGCCGCACCTTTGCCCGCCAGGTCGGGAAGGCGGGATCCTCCTGTGCCTCCCGAACTATACGCGCGAGGGTGGCCGGCTTGGGAAAGTTGAAGATCTTCCGGGCACGCGGCTCCGGGTCGTAGCCGTTGGTGAAATGAGTCTCCGACCCGGAGGCCTCGAACACGAACGGAATGCGGTCACCCACCGTGTGCGCGCGCTTGCGATGCTCCGGCGGCAGGCCGGTGGCGTACATCGCCGACTGCCACTCCACACCTGACAGGGTCGTGCCCTGGGGTTTGGCCTCGATGACCCCGACAACCTTCTTTTGCACGTAGAGCAGGTAGTCGACCCGGCCGTGGCCCTGTGCCATGACGACCTCGCGTACCGCGACGCCGTGCACACCGAGCTCACCCGCGAACAGGTTCATCGCCTTGCGGTCCTGTACCGCCCAACCAGCAGCAGTCAGCTGCTGGTCGATGAGGGCACGTGCGCGGGCCTCCGCTGGGAGGCGGGAATCGTGATCCTGGCTGTTCATCGCTTCCTCAGTGTCGGTATCGGGAACGTTGCCAACTCTGTGGCAGGCACTGGCGGTTCACGTAAGCCGTAGCTCGTTGGCGCAATACTCGTCCGATCACCCCAGCTCAACAGCACAACGCTGCGGAGGTTGGATTCGAACGGGTAAACAGCACACAGGTTCAGCAACTCCTGCAGGTGCAGACCCGATCCGCCGGGGGTCTCGACGGCGCCCCGGACTTCGACCAGAAGTAGGCTCATGGAGAGAGCAGCATCCATAGGCGTCGGTTGACCACCCAGCCAACAGCCTCTCGCCACCGCCCCTGTCCCCCGTCAAGAAGCACCCGACCGTCAGCGAAGATGTCTCCGGCTGGTGATGCGGGGATATTACAGCAGCTTCACATGTGAACGAGTGGTCTCTTCACACTTCGAGGTGGAGACAACTGGGCAGGGGAGGCGCCCTCTTGACGTGGACCATCCATGGACAAGGAACCGCCCCTTGCACGGCTAGAGCACGTGACCTGCATATATGTCCAAGCCTCAAAGGGCCTCCGGAGCCGTGTGCGCAGGTTCGAATCCTGCCGGGGGCACCTCGCACGAGGTGCCAAAAGACCCCGCCACCAGCCAGAACGCTGGATTCGGGGTCTTCGCGTATGCGCAGCCGTGTGCCGCCGCAAGTGGCCGTAGGACGGGGTCTGTGGACAGTACGTGGATAGGATCTCGGGCCATCGGCCCAGGTCATCGGGGACTTTCGAGCACAGGCTGTCCCGCTCGACATGGAGACGAGTCCTGATCTCCCCCGGTCGCTGCGGAGTTGCGGCCTTGCTGATGCTTGGATCATCCGCATGACGGACTGGTCTCGGCTCCACCACGCCTACGGCACCGCAGAAGACATCCCGGGCCTACTCGCCACGGTCACCCCGGACCCACAACACGCCGGCTGGAACGATCTCTGGTCCCGGCTGTGCCATCAGGGCACTGTCTACTCGGCCAGCTATGCAGCACTGCCGACTCTGACCCGGCTTGCGCGCGAGTGGTCGGCCGCGGACCGGCGGATGCCGCTCATCCTGGCCGGCGCCATCACGGCCAGCACGGATCAGCCATACGGCGACGAAGATCCGCGAGCGACCCACGCCTCGGAGATTTCCGACCTCGTGGAACTAACGCAAGAAACCCTTCAAGACCCCGGACTCGCCGAGGCTCCCTCGGAATACGCCTACCTGCTGGCGGCCCTCCTCAGCTTCGAAGGTGTCGAAGTCTGGAGCGAACAACTCGATGGGTTGAATGATGGGGAGTACGAAGTTCCCTGTCCCACCTGCGAATCCGAGAACTTCATCGTGTTCGGGGAGTACGGGTATTTTTCGACCACGGACAGCATGTACATGAATCAGACCACGGCACGAAGGCTGCCGCTACGGCCGCAGGCCCCCTCAACCCTGGAGGGGCTGGCGCAAAGGCTGTACGCCCGCGCCATGGCGGACGGTCATCCCGATATCGCTCACAAGCTGACCTACGTCTTCGGCACCGCGCAGTGCGCCGACTGTGATGCGGTCTTCAGCGTCGACGAAGCCATCGTTGCGCATTGGGGGTGAGGACTGCGCCCGACGGGGCAAGCCGGAAGCAGCGAGGACCCCAGGCATGACACCAGGGGCCCTCGGCAGAGAGCGGCCGCATCACGCGTACTCGCGCAACAGCTCCACGATCCGGCGGTTCGCAACCTCCTGCCACCGTCGATGCGCTCGACGTATCTCGCCGGACTTCACCACGTCACTTGCCCCAGTACTTGCTCAGCTGACCTTCCATGAAGGGATGCGGGCTCGCGCTCACTTCGCCGGCGAAGGGGTGTTCAAGTACGAGGACGAGGGTGAGGCTCAGGCCTACCAGCAACGCGATCGACCCTACGAAAAGCAGCTGCACCTTGAGGCTCTCCACCCCGTAGAGCAAGGTGATCAGCATGACGATCAGCGCTCCCCCGTAGGTGAGGACCTCCAGGAGCGGGGGCAGATGTTGCGTTGCGGCCAGGATGCGGGTTCTACGCTGTGCGGTCACATCGTTCAGCCGCTCCACCGATGCGCTGTAGAAGGCCTCTTCGGATGCGTTTTTAGGATCATAATCCTGGAGGACTTCATACAATGCCTCAAGCTTGCCTGATGTCGCGCTGAGGCTGTTCTTTCCCTCGCGCATCAACGGCCACGCATCCTCCACGATAGCGTGGACGTAGTTCCCGATCGCACGGTCCAATTTCTGCTGCACATCGTCTGGAAAACCGTGGGCGTTGCGGGAAATCACAGCGAGATCTGTGGCCTCCGAAGTCACCACTGCTTGAACTTGCTCAAGGTCGGTCCACAAGGTCACGATGACGAAAGCAAGGACGATTCCGTAGATGGCCCCGAACAGTTCAAGTACCGTGCGCGACACATCATTGGTCACGCCATTGCTCAACTCAGGAAAAACGCGGCGCGCCACCAGGCAAGCGGCGAGCGACAAAACAACAACGCCGCCAACGATGAGGATCGCGAGGCTGGCCGTGTCCAGGTTGTTGAGTAGCCAAAGTCCCACGCAGGCGACTCTAACCAGCTCGCGGCCGCGTTCAGGGTCGGCACGACCAACGCCTACCGCTATCACCGAGGTAGTCGAAGTACTGCCCGCGCCGGCCTCGACGGTCGCAGAAGGCACCTAGTGCCGCAGGTCGTGCGGCCCGCGCCTTCAGGCGAGATGCACATCAGGACCATCAGGGTGATGCTGAAAGGAGAACGTCCATCCGATTGCAACAGGAGATCCCATGATGGACGCAGCCAAGACTGAGCTGTACGCAATAGACCTGACGGATGCGGAGTGGGTTACGAGCAGCTACAGCAACAGGTGGGACAAGACGTGTGTGGAGGTCGCAGACCTCGGCGGCGGCGCGGTTGCGGTCCGCGATTCGCAAAACAGGGAGTTGCCGCCGCTGCGATTCACCGCAGAGGAGTGGGCCGCGTTTCGACTGGGCGTGCGTGACGGCGAATTCGGCTAGAGACCTTGAGTGTTTGCCGCAGCCAGGACCGTCGGTTCCACCCAAGAGCCCCTTCGGCAACCGCCTCAAGTTCCGAAAACCCACGGCATCCTGAGACGACGGCGGCGCCGGACCCTACCCGGGGCCGGCGCCGCGTGACGGCAATGTGCGGTCGATCAGTGCCGTGCGGCGCCCTTGCGGCGGCGCAGCACCAGCACGGCACCCGCACCCAGCAGCAGCAGCGCGGCGAAGGCGATGCCACCGACCTGGGCGCCGGTCTCGGCGAGCCCGCCGCTCTCCGTGCCGGAGGAGTCGGAAGTGGACGGGGCGACGGTCGCGGAGGGCGAGCCGTTCGGCTGCTCACCGCCCGCCGAGCCGGAGGCCGACGGCGACGCGGAGCCCGAGGGTGAGCCGCTCGGCTGCTCACCGTCTTCCGGAGCGGAGGCGGACGGCGACGCGGAGCCGGAGGGCTCGGTCCCGCCGCCGTTGCCCTCGTCCTTGCAGTCGACCCAGAAGACCTTGTGCTTGGCGCGGCCGTGCTCTCCGTCGAAGTTCCAGAAGAGCTTGTAGTGGCCGTCCGCGAGCGCGAGGTTTTCGGTGCGCTCGTGGCCGGAGCCGTCGAGGGTGAGCGAGCCGGACTTCACCGTCTCGCCCTTCTGGCCGTCGGTCGGCGACCACCGCTCGATGGACCAGTCGGCCTTCTGGGCACCGTCGAACCGGAAGCCGTCGAGGTAGAAGGTGCAGACGTGCGGCTCGTTGTTGTGCAGCTCCTCGCCGGTCTTCGCGTCGTGGATCTTCACATTGCCGTTGTCGCCGGGGGCGTTGTGGGCGAGGGCGGCGGGCGCAAACAGCAGGGATGCTGCCAGGGCCGCCGTCGCCGCGCCTGCCGTAGAAAGGGCGCGCATGGGCGTACCACCTGTGGGGTGTGAAACGGAATGCGGGGGGAGGCGACCAGGCTCCACCTCGCCGACCAGCACGTCAAGGACTGGTTGACCTCATTAGTCGGACTACGCCACAACCGCCCCATAGGTCCGACATAACAATTACGCCACACCGTTCACCTGTGGAGAAGCGCATAGCAGCACGGCGGGCGGTTCGCGATCGTGCGTACCTGGGTACGGCAGGAGCCCGCCGTCGGTCACTCGTACTCGCGCAGCAGGTCCTCGATACGGCGATTGGCGACCTCCTGCCGCCCGTCGATGCACTTCGCGTGCCGGCTCAGCAGCACCTCCACGCTGTTGCCCGCCCGCTCGGCAACCTCGGTCGCTGCATGCCCACGGCGGAGCTGGTGGTCAGCGAGGCGGTCAGGCGTGGGCTTTGAGGGCGGCCAGGCGGGCTTCGATCTCTGCCGCGTCGCCCATGGTGTCGAGGCGCTCGAACTGGGCGTCGAGTGAGGAGTCGGCGAGTTCCTGCTGGCCGAGTGCCCTTGCCTCTTCGCGGCGGACTATCTCCTCGAAGCGGCTCAACTCGGACGTGGGATCGAGCACGTTGATGTTCTCGGCGGCGTCCAGCATCTGGCTCTGGGCCTGGGCGGTCTTGGCGCGGGCCACCAACTGGTCACGCTTGGAGTGGAGCTCCGTCAGCTTGACCTCCATCTGGGCGAGGCCGGACTTCAGTTTGTCGACGACCTCCCGCTGCATGGCGATCGTCGGCTCGGCGTCCTTCGCCTCGCGCCCGGCCTGGAGCTGGCGCTGCAGGGCCACCTTGGCGAGGCGGTCGTACGCGTCGGCCTCGGCTCCGGAACCGGCGGCCCGCAGCTCGTCCGCCTTTCGGCTGGCAGCAAGCGCCTTGGTGCCCCACTCGGTGCCCGCCTCCACGTCCTCCTGGTGGTCCTGCTCCAGGAGGCGCAGATTGCCGATGGTGGTGGCGACCGCCTGCTTGGCCTCGTCGATGTTGTTGCTGTAGTCGCGGATCAGTTGGTCGAGCATCTTCTGCGGGTCTTCCGCCTGGTCCAGCAGGGCATTGATGTTCGCCTTCGCCAGCTGTGCGACGCGGCCGAAGATCGTCTGCTTGGTCATGGGACCGACCCCTTCCTTGGGTTGCCGTCTGCGTACGCCGTGGCTCAGAACCTGCCGCCACCGCCCCTCCGCCCGCGCGTCCCTCCGCCGCCGAAGCTGCCGGGGCCGCCGCCGAAGCCACCACCGCGGCCGCCGAACATGCCCCCGCCGGCCCCGCGGCCCATACCGCCGAAGATCTCCCCGAGCAGGATGCCGCCGAGCACCGCGCCGCCCATGCCGCTGCCCCCGCGGCGGCCGCCCATGGCGCCGCCGTACGGACTGCCGTACATGCGCACCTCCTGCTCGGCCTGCTGCTGCGCCGCGCGGGCCAGCGCATCCGCCCGCTGGGCCTCGGCGAGCGCGGCAGCGGGATCGGCGGGCGCCCCGGCTGCGGAGTCCAGCGCCAGTTCGAGGTGCCGCTGCGCCTCGGCGAGACGCGTCCTGGCCTCGCTGCCCACCGCCGCACGGTGGGTCGTGATGAAGTCCGAAGCGGCGCCCACGGCGCTGCGGGCGGTGAGCAGGGCCTGGTCGAGCAGGGAGCGGGCCCTCTGGTTGCCGGCCTCGTGTTCGCGCGCTCCCGTGAGGGCCTCCTCGAGGGCCGCGTCGGCCTCCTCCACGCGGCGCAGCACGTCGATCGGGTCGTACGGTCCCGCGGCGATCCGCGTCCGCACCTCGCCGACGACCGATTCGGCGCGGGCGATCCGGCCGTGCAGGTCGGCTGTGGGGATGCCCTCGGGCGTGCCGGCGAGCATGCCCCGCGCCTCCGCGAGGTCGGTCCCGGTCTCCGTCAGCGCGCCGGGCAGCTTGCCCGCCGCCTCCGCGAGCTCCTTGGCCAGGCGGCCGACGGCGTCCACGAACGTGCCCGCCTGGTCGATGGCGCCCTCGGCCGCCCGCAGATGCACCGCGGCCGTGCCGCCCGCGTCCGCCACGATGGCCTCGCGGGCCTGGCCGAGCTGGGTCCCGGCGAACACGAGCCGGTCCCTGGCCTGCTCGACGTGGCCCGTGACGGGCTGGACCGCGGTGGGTGCGTACCGCGTGCCGAGCGCGGTGAGCGTGGCCTGCGCGGTGTCGGTGCGGCCGGTGATGTCCCGCAGCTCCGCCTCGGCGTGCTCCAGCGCCTGGTGCGCGTTCTGCTCCAGCGCGCGCAGCCGGTCGAAGCCCTCCGCCTCCGCGTCGAGCCGGCGATTGGCCTCGGTGCACCGCGCGATGATCTCGTCCAGCATGCGGCGCTTGGCCGCGTCGTCCTCAGGCATCGCGTCGTCGAGCTGCTGCCGCAGCCGAAAGGCCGCCGTGAGCTGCGACTGCGCATATCCGAGCGCCTCGCTGTAGGGCGCGGCCGCCTCTTCGCCGAACTGGGCGGTGGCGAAGCCGAGTTCCTCGGTGCTGGTGCGCACCGCGTCGTCCGTCTCGACGAGCAGCTCCCTGGCCCGCTGGTCGAGTTCGGGCAGGGGGACGGCCTGCTTTCCGCTCGGGCCGGGGGACCCCCAGCCCTGGGTGGTATGGGGCCCGGAACGCTTCCTGCGCCGGGCGTACACGTACCAGGCGAAGGCGAGCGCGGCTGCGATCACCGCGACCGGCAGAACGAGATCACCCGCGCCCCTGTCGCTGCCGGCGCCACCGGGGTCGGCCTCGCCCGGGGTGATCGCCGGGGTGGGCACGGGCATGCCTGCGAGGACCGCGCCCATGCCGTCCGCCGCGCCGATGGCCGCCCCCGCCCAGTCGTTCTGCCGCAGCGCCGGTTCGACCGCGGTCTGCGCGACGTCTTGCAACTGGGCGTCGGTCAGCTGCGAGTCCTGGTCCACGGAGTACGCGTACTGCCGGTCGTGCGTGGCGACGGCCAGCAGTACGTCGTTCAGGCCGAGGCCGTTGCGCTCGGCGGTCGCGTCGGCCCAGTTCTGGGCTGAGCGGCCGGAGAAGTCACGTACGTAGGCGACGTAGAGCTGGACGCGGTGCACGTCGTCGAGATTCCTCAGTGCCGTCCCGACGGCGCCCTTGCGGTCGCCGAGCGCGTCCACCCTGTCCGTGATCTGGCCGGTCCGCGACAGCACGATCGGATCGTCGGCGCGGGCAACTGCGGCGGGCAGAACCAGCCAGCACAGCATTGCCAGTGCGCTGATCAAGGCGTACGCGGTACGCAGCGTGTGCGAGGTGCGAACGCCTCCGTGCGACGGTTCCCGGCTCCGGTGCGGCCTCACTTTGTGAGCGTATTACCCCTTCTGGCCCACCGCGACCGAGAACGCCCCGGGCTGGGGACGTCCGCTTGTGGGGGCTTGACCGTCGGACATCGCCATACGAGGGGCATCACGGCGTTCACGTCACTGCTTCCGCGAGCCAGTGACCCGTGCGGTGCCTCAGCTGGGTTTGACGGGGGACTTGGGCTGGGTGGGGGGTTGCTGTTGCTACGGTTGATCGCCCGTGCCGCCGCCTCCGCCGGAGGACTTGGGCGGGGCCGGGGGCTGTTCGGGCTGTTCGGACTGCTGGGGCTGGGAGGGGGGCTTCTGAGGCTGTTCCGGGGTGCCGGGAGTGTCCGGGGGCTTGGGTTGCTCCTGCGTGCCCGGGGACTTCGGGGACTTCGGTTCCTCCTTCGGCGACTGCTCCTCGCTCTTCGGGGATTCTTCCTTCTTCGGGGATTCCCCTTCCTCCTTCTTCTGCTCCTCGCTCTTCGGCGACTCCTCCTTGCCCTTCTCCGGCGACTGCTCCTCCGTGCCCGGCGACTTGGGCTCCTCCTGCTTCTTCTCCTCGCTCGGCGGCGGCGCCGTCTTCCCCGGCGGTTCCAACTGCGAGCCCGTGGACGGCGACGGCAGGACCGGCACCGGGGAGCCGGACGGCTGGCCCTTGGGGGGTTCGACCTTGTGGTCCTTCTTGCCCTCGACCTTGCCGCTGGGGCGCTCGAACCAGCGCTTGCTGTCCTGGTCGTAGAGCGTGAGCGTCTTCATCGGCTTGTCGGACGGGACGACCGCCACCAGGCCGGCCGCACGGAAGGTGTCCCACTGGCGGCCGCTGTACGTCGGCGTGCCGTTGACGGCGTCGGGCGAACTCAGCGGGTTGCCGCAGGTGCAGCGGACCACCGGGACGCCGTGGTCGTCGACCATGACGGGGGTGCCGGCCTGGAGGATCGCCTGGTAGTCGGTGGCCTTGCCGTCCTTGAAGCCGTGGCTGGTGACACGGGTGTCCCAGTTGAGCTGAACGGGCGTCAGCGCGCGCAGGTGGGAGGGGAGGTCCTGCGGCTCGACCTTCAGGGTGTCGGCGAAGGCCGCGGTGCGGGCCGGGTCCTTGGTGAGGTACGTGATCTGCTTCTCGACGTCGCAGGCGGACTCGTTCTGCTTGCCGCTGTAAAGCCCCGGGTGGGCACCGCTGACCTTGAGGGTGCCGCCCGGGGCCGAGGACTCGTTGGGGGTGATGGTGGGGGTGACCGCGGTGCCCGATTCGCCCGCCGTGGAGGGGGTGAAGGGGTCCGGGCCCGCCGCGGAGGCGTTCTGGAGGAAGATCTCGCCGCCGCCCTTGGTGCCGCCCAGGAAGGAGAAGGCGAAGATCACCGCGACCGCCACGACCATCGCGGTGCCCGCGGTGACGAGGGTCCGGCGGGCCCGCCACCACGGGGCGGGGGGTCCGCGGTGGCGGCCGGGTTCTCCGCCCGGTGGACCCGGTGGGCCCGGTGGCCTTGGTGGTGGCGGCGGGCCGGGGGGTGGCGCCGCCGGTGGGGGCGGGGGGCCCGGTGTCACCGGTGGGTGCTCACCCGACGGCCGGCCGGACAGGGGTCCGGACGGAGGGCCGGTGGGGCGTTCGGGCGGAGGAGGTATGGAACTCACGGCACTCTCCCCAGACGTGGGGCAGCGGGAATTGAGGTCGATTCCCGTGCGCCCTCCGATTCCATTATGTGCACCCTTCCGGAAAGGCGGCAGCGGGGCATCCGTGAAGCTGTTGCCGCCGCGCCGGCTTCCGTGGCGTGACCTGCTGCGCAGGTGGCCGTGCGGGTCGGGGACGAGAATCGGTACATGGAAGCAGTGGGATACACCAGCGCGAACACCGGTCTCTTGCTGATCGACCCGTACAACGACTTCCTGTCCGACGGCGGGAAACTGTGGCCCCGCGCGAAGGCGGTGGCCGAGCAGGTGGGGCTGCTCGACCACATGCGTGAGGTGCTCGCGGCCACCCGGGCCCGCGGTATCCGGACGTTCTTCGTCGCGCACCGCCGCACCGCCCCCGGGGACTACCAGGAGTGGGAGCACCTCTCCCCCGCCCAGGAGGCGACCGTCAAGGGGCAGGTCTTCGCCCAGGGCTCCTGGGGCGGCGAGTTCCACCACGACTTCCAGCCCGTCGACGGCGAGATCCAGGTGCACGAGCACTGGTCGTCGAGTGGCTTCGCCAACACGGACCTGGACTTCCAGCTGAAGCAGCACCGGCTGTCGCGCATCGTGCTGATCGGGATGCGGGCCAACACCTGTGTCGACACCACGGCGCGCTTCGGCCAGGAACTGGGCTACCACGTCACCCTGGTGCGGGACGCGATCGCCGCCTTCAGCCCGGCGGAGATGGAGGCGACCTTCGAGGTGAACGCGCCGGTCTACGCGCACGCCATCCTCACCACGGAGGAGTTCCTCGACGTGCTGCCGCCCTGCCCCGAGGAGTACGGGGCAGGGCGGTAGCGACGGGTGCGGGTCAGGGCTGCCGCGGGGCGGTGAGCCAGCGGTCGTACCAGGCCACGCTGCGGCGCAGCAGGTCCAGCAGGTGGCCGCGTCCACCGATCATGTGGCCCTCGCCGGGGTAGACGACGAACTCGTGGGGGACGCCGTGGTGGCGCAGGGCGCGGTGGAGGAAGTGGCCCTGGCTGACCGGCACATTGGTGTCGTCCTCGCCGTGGAGGATCAGGACCGGGGTGCGGACGCGGGAGGCGTACGAGACGGGGCTGACGCGGTCGTGGGCGTGGGGCCCTGGGCCCTCCCAGCCGATGCTGCCGCTGCCCGCCGACTCGCGGACGGCCCCCTGCTCGCCGGTCGCGGCCAGCATGCCCCAGTCGCTGATGCCGGCGCCCACGATCGCGGCCTTGAAGCGGTCGGTCTGCGTGACGGCCCACGCGGCCAGGTAGCCGCCGTGGCTCCAGCCGCCGATGCCGAGGCGGTCGGGGTCGGCGACGCCCTGGGCGACGAGGAGGTCGATGCCCTCGGTGATGTCGGTCCACTCGGCGCCACCGACGGCGCCGTCCGTCGCGGTGGCCGCGAAGGCGTGGCCGTGGCCCTCGCCGCCGCGGGGGTTGGGGAGGAAGACGGCGTAGCCGGCGGTGGCGAGGAGCTGGCCGGGTGGCAGGTCGATGTGGAACTGCCATGAGTCGCTGTAGCGCCCGTACGGGCCGCCGTGCGCGAGGGTGATCAGCGGGAAGGGGCCGTCCTCGCGGGTGCGGCCGGGCGGCAGGAGGAGCAGGCCGTCGAGGGCGAGCCCGTCGGAGGCCTTGTAGGAGAGGCGTTCCTGGCTGCCCCAGGGGATGTCGCGGATCTCGGGGCGGGTGTCGCTGATCCGGGTGAGCGGGCCGTCGGGCGGTCCTGCGTGGACGTCCTTGGGCTCGTACGCGGTGCCCGCGAGCACGGCGACCGTCCCGCCCGTACGGCTCGCGGTGAGCGCGTGGACGATGCCCGGGCGGGTGTGCAGGCGGCGGAAGCGCCGCTCGCCGGGGTCCAGCCGGAACAGCGCGGTGTCCAGGCCGTCGGCGAAGACGGCCAGGGGCGGGCCGTCGGCGACCTGGAGGAGTTCGGTGGGGCAGACGGTCATGCCGGCGGTCAGGTCGCGTGCCTCCGGCCGGGGCCGCTGCTCCGGGTCGGCCGGGATCGCGCGGTCCAGGACGGCCGGGGAGCCGACCAGGCCGGGCGGGGTGGTGGCCAGGTGGGCGAGGTGCCAGCCGTCCTCGGCCCGCCACCAGACGGGGCGCTGCGCCGCGTGCCCGGCGGGGCCGAGGTCGTGGACGGTGAAGGTGGCGGTGTCGACGAGGTGGAGCTCCGCGGTGAGCGAGCCGGGGTCCTCCTCCGCGCACTCCCAGGTGAGCACGGCCAGCATGCCGCCGTCGGGGCGCTCGGCCACCTCTACGACGTGCCGGTCGCCGAGGGTGCCGACGGTGCGGACGGCGCCGCTGTCGAGGTCGAGGAGGCGCAGACGGGCGGAGGGCTCGGGGCCCGTCCGCTCGGTCCACACCATCACGTCGTCGTCCTCGGCCTCGTCGGGTTCGTCGGCGGCGATCAGGGCGACGGTGCGGCCGTCGGCGAGCGGCAGGTGGTTCGCGATGCCGCCGGGCCAGGCGGTGAGGGCCTCGGCGGGGCCGTCGGGTCCGCCGTCGGCGGCGAGGCGTACGCGGTGCAGTTGCCCGGCGGTGACGAAGAGGACCGCCGCCGAGTCCGGGGTCCAGCGCGGGGCGCCGATCCAGCTCGTGCCGTCGGTCAGCCGGCGGGCCGGGGCGCCGCCGTCGGCGGGCACCGCCCACAGGGCACTGGCCAGGCGGTCCGCGATGGCGAGGGGCCGCGCCGTGTGGACGACCGTGCGGCCGTCCGGGGAGAGGGCCGGGAACACCGGTATGACGCTGTCCAGGACCGTCCGTGCCACGATGTCGCTCTGTACCGTCAATGTGCCCTCCGTAGCGTCCACTTGGGTCTACGCCTTCCTTCTGGGAACCGCGCACATCCTGCCGTAGCCCGCGACCCGTGGATAGGCTCGAAGGATCATGGAGCTGTCGCCGACGGCGCCGGACCGCCTCGCGAACGGCTGCCTCGGCGCCCTGCCCGCGGCTGGGGGTGACCTGCTCCCCGGGGTGCTGCACACGCGGGTGATCGCGCCGGAGCGCAAGGAGTTCGCGGTCGGGCGGTGAGGTCCGGGCTGCCCGGTACGGGCCCCTGGTGAGGGGTCGCTCCCCATGCTGTGTGCTGCGGCTGGGCGCGGGGAGGGAGCGACCGGGTGACGCTGGTGGAGGGGGATCCGCGGTCCGTCGGCGGGTACCTGCTGGAGGGCAGGCTGGGCACGGGCGGGATGGGGGTCGTCTACCTGGCCAGGTCGGTGTCGGGGAGGGCGCTGGCGGTCAAGGTGACCCGTCCCGAGTTCGCCGAGGACGCCGGCTTCCGGGACCGGTTCCGGCGCGAGGTGGCGGCCGCGCGGCGGGTCAGCGGGGCGTTCACGGCGCCGGTGGTCGACGCCGACGCCGACGCGGAACAGCCGTGGCTGGCCACCCTGTTCGTACCGGGGCCGGCGCTGTCGCGGCGGGTCGCGGAGCGGGGGCCGCTGCCGGCGGAGGAGGTCCTGGGGCTGAGCGCGGGTCTGGTGGAGGCGCTGCGCGACATCCACCGGGCCGGGCTGGTCCACCGCGACCTGAAGCCGGGCAATGTGCTGCTGGCGGAGGACGGGCCGCGCGTCATCGACTTCGGGATCGCCCGGGCCGCCGGCACCGAGCGGCTGACCAGGACCGGGACGGTGGTCGGCACGCCCGCCTTCATGGCCCCCGAGCAGTTCCGCGCGGGCGCCGTCGGCCCGGCGTGCGATGTCTTCGCGCTGGGTGCCGTCCTGGTGTACGCGGCGACCGGCCACGGCCCGTTCGACGGCGACAGCTCGCACGCGATCGGGTTCCGTGTGGTGTACGAGGAGCCGGACCTGACCGGGCTGCCGGAGGAACTGCACGCGTTCGTGGCGCCGTGCCTGGCCAAGGTTGCGCAGGAGCGCCCCTCGGTGGAGGAGCTGCTGGCCTTCCTGACGCTGGCGCGCGCCGGGGGATCCGTGCCGGACCCGGAACCCGCCCCGCCGGAGCCTGAAGAGCCGGAGGCCGACGAGCCCGGGTCCGGACCCGGCCCGGAGCGCTCCCCCACCCTGGCCGACCGCCCCCGGGACACCGCCACACGGGTCATCCGCCCGGTGCCGCGCCCCGGGGCGTTCGGGCCGCCGCCGGTGGACCGGGCGGGGCCCACCGGTCCGGTTCCGGCACCGCGCGGGCGGGCCCGCGGCAGACGGGTGGCCCTGGCGGCCGGCGCCGTGCTGGTCGCCGCGTCGCTCGCGGTGGGCGTCCCCCTCCTCGTCGACCTCGACGGCTCGGGCGGCAAGGACGGGGACGGCGCGGCGGCGCAGGGCCCTTCGGGGAAGCGGGGAGCGTCCTCCGCGGAAGCGTCCTTCTCCTGCCCGGGGGCCCGGGGCGCCCTGGTGGGCGGCGGGGCGAGCGCCGTGAGGGAGGCCGTGGAGGCGTGGACCGCCGGCTTCCAGGCGGCCTGCCCCCGTTCCACGGTCTCGTACCAGCCGACGGGCTCGGGCGCGGGAACGACGGCGTTCCTGCAGGGGACGGCGGACTTCGCGCTCTCCGACGTGCCGCTGGCGACCGGGGAGGTCCTGCAGTCCGGGAAGCGCTGCACGGGCGGCGGCAAGGCCGTCGACCTGCCGTTGCTGGCCACACCGGTGGCGGTCGTCTACCACCTGCCGGGGGTGGACGGGCTCGTGCTGGACCCGCCGACGCTGGCGAAGGTCTTCGACGGGCGGATCACCCGCTGGAACGACCCGGCGATCGCCGCGCTCAACCCGGACGTCGCCCTGCCGTCCCGGGCGATCACGGCCGTCCACCGGGCCGACGCCACCACCAGCACGAGGACGTTCACCGGGTACCTGCGGGAAGCGGCGCCGGACGCGTGGGCCTACGAGGCGACGTCCGACTGGCCGGGGAGCGGCGGAGAGGGCGTGGCCCGCGCGGACGGTGTGGCCGCGCGGGTCGCGCAGGAACCGGGGGCGATCGCCTACCTGGACTTCGCCTCGGCCGGAGGGCTCGACGCGGTACGGCTGGACACCGGGGCGGCCGAGCCGGTGGCGGCCGCCGTCACCACCGCCACGCGCGCCCTGGCCACCGCGCGGACGGCGGGGAGCGGCGGCGGCCTGGCGCTCGACCTGGCCGGCACGGGCCCGGCCCCCGGCGCCTACCCGATCACCCGGGTCGGCTACGCCGTGGTCTGCGACAAGGGCAACGAGCCCCGCCCCCTGGAGACGCTGAAGGCGTTCCTGCTGTACGCGGTCAGCGGTCCGGGGCAGACCGCCGCCGAGCGCCAGGGCCACGCCCGGCTGCCGGCGGCGCTCGCCGCGAAGGTGCGGGGCGCGGTACGAGGGCTGGGCTGAGCAGCCGGAGGCCGCCGGGGTTGTCGTAGGCGCTGGTGGCGGTTGGCGTCGGCGCCTTCGCGCCGGGTGCGGCACCGCTGTCGGGGCTCGGCTCCGGCCGCGTCGACCACGGGCTCAGCGGTTGTTCACAGCGGGCTTCGGGGACCGCGCGGCGGCGATCCACAGCGTGCTCGGTGCCCATTCCGTGAGCGGCCTGGGCCGCGGTCTCACGCCGGCCCGGTCGGCCGCGCCGTGGTCCGCGACGAGAGGAGGGAACGCGCCCGCGTGCCGCGCGCGGACGTGCGGGCCCGTGGGGGATGGCGACACCCGGGCGCATATGGTTAGGTTAGGCAAACCTAACCTACGTCTCGCGGAGATCCGGATGCGCAGCAAGACCACCGCCCCCCTCGCTCCCGCCCGGCCGACGCACGCCGAACGCATCCGGTCCGTCCTCGCCTCGGCCCACTCCATGACCGTGGTCAACGACCGGGAGCGCACGGAGGTGACCCGGCTGACGGCGCGGGCGCTCGCCGGTCACGTCCATCTGCACCCCCTCGAGACGGCCTTCGGCCCCGAGAGCACCCCGATCACGCTGGAGTTCACCGACGTCGCCCCCACCCCCGTACGCGACCGGGTGCGGGCCCGGGTGACCGTCACCGGCTGGACGGCCGCGCCGTACCGGGCGGACGCCCCGGACAGCCAGTGCATGCAGTTCGTGCACGCGAGGCTGGAGACGGCGGAGGGCACCGACTCCGTAGGCCTGGCCGAGCTGACGACGGCGGAGGCGGACCCGCTGGCGACGGCCGAGGCAGGGATGCTGACGCACCTGGTGGACGACCACGCGGAGCTGGTGCCGCTGCTGCTGCGGCTGGTGCAGCCGGCCCCCGCCCCCGGCGCGCGGCAGGTCCTGCCCGTGGCCGTGGACCGTTACGGGATCACGCTGCGCGTGGAGTACGCGAACGGCCACACCGACGCCCGCCTGCCCTTCCCGTCCCGCCTGCAGAACGCGGACCAGGCGGGGAGCCAGTTCCAGGCGCTGCTCAGCAGCGCCCGCCGCGCGTCGCACCGGGGACGGCTGTTCGCCGGCTGGTGACCAGGGGCCGCGGACGCCGCCCCTCCGCGACCCCGGCCCCCGTCACACCCCTCTGTCACATTGGAGGCGACCGGTTCGTCAGTGCGCCGAGGGAAGCCGGCGGAACGCGACGAGGGAATGGGACCGATGGACGACAAGGAGTTCCTGGCGGAGCGGTTCGAGGAGAACCGGGCGCACCTGCGGGCGGTGGCGTACCGCATGCTGGGGTCGCTGGCCGAGGCGGACGACGCCGTGCAGGAGGCGTGGCTGCGGCTGAACCGGGCCGGGGCGGACGGGATCGGGAACCTGGGCGGCTGGCTGACGACCGTGGTGGGCCGGGTGTGCCTGGACATGCTGCGCTCGCGGACCTCCCGGGGCGAGTCGTCGCTGGACGACGTACGGGTGCCCGATCCGGTGGTGAGCCGGGAGGACGCGGCCGGCGACCCGGAACAGGCGGCGCTGCTGGCGGACTCGGTGGGGCTGGCGCTGCTGGTCGTGCTGGAGACGCTGTCGCCCGCCGAGCGGCTCGCCTTCGTGCTGCACGACATGTTCGCGGTGCCCTTCGAGGAGATCGCCCCGATGGTCGGGCGCACGCCGGCGGCGGCGCGGCAGCTGGCCAGCCGGGCGCGGCGCCGGGTGCAGGGGGCAGCGCCGGTGCCGGACGCGGACCTGGGCCGGCAGCGGGAGGTGGTCGGCGCGTTCCTGGCGGCGTCGCGCGCGGGCGACTTCGAGGCCCTGGTGGCGGTGCTGCACCCGGACGTCGTGCTGCGCGCGGACACCGGCGCCGCCTTCCCGGGGGCGGCCCGGGAGCTGCGCGGCGCGCGGACGGTCGCGAGCCAGGCGCTCTCCTTCCGGCGGGCGGCCCTGCACGCACGGCCGGCACTGGTCAACGGGGCGCCGGGGGTGGTCGCCGTGGCGGAGGGCCGGGTGGTGTCGGTCATGGG
This sequence comes from Streptomyces sp. NPDC006207, assembly GCF_040613835.1. Lineage (NCBI taxonomy): Bacteria > Bacillati > Actinomycetota > Actinomycetes > Kitasatosporales > Streptomycetaceae > Streptomyces > Streptomyces sp. NPDC006207. The sequence continues at coordinate 149,535 of NZ_JBEXSX010000003.1, forward strand.
CTTCACGATCGTGGACGGGCTCGTCGTCGAGCTGGACATCCTGGCCGATCCCGAGCGGCTGGCAGGGCTCGACCTGGCCGCGTTCGGCGAATAGCTCACTTGTTCGATTGAGGGGTTACCCTGGACGCATGACCGCACCGCTCCAGGGATCGCTCTTCGACCAGAGCGACGAGTTGCTGCTCGGTCCGCTGGACGGCCTCCGGCGGACCGGGCTCGGCAGCGGCGCATGGCTCGACCTGCTGCCCGGATGGCTGCAGGGGGCCGACGCCCTGTTCGAGGAACTGGCCGGCTCGGTCCCGTGGCGGGCCGAACGGCGGCAGATGTACGAGCGAGAGGTCGACGTGCCCCGGCTGCTGGCCTTCTACGGGGAGGGCGACGGGCTGCCGCACCCCGTCCTCGACGAGGCCCGGGCCGCGCTCGACGCCCATTACGCGGACGAGCTCGGCGAGCCCTTCGTCACGGCGGGGCTCTGCTTCTACCGGGACGGCCGGGACAGCGTCGCCTGGCACGGGGACCGGACCGGACGGTCGGCGACCCAGGACACGATGGTGGCGATCCTGTCCGTCGGCGACCCGCGCGACCTGGCGCTGCGGCCCCGCGGCGGGGCGCGGCCTCGATGCGGCTGCCGCTCGGGCACGGCGACCTCGTGGTGATGGGCGGCTCCTGCCAGCGGACGTGGGAGCACGCGATCCCCAAGAGCCCGCGCGCCGTGGGGCCGCGGATCAGCGTCCAGTTCCGCACGCGCGGCGTCCGCTGACCCCCGCCCCGCACCCCGGTGCCGCATCCGTACAACCTTTCGCCCGCGGCCGTGGGTCAACGTCTGCGAGGCCCGGGAGCGGGGTCCAGGGGATGACGGGGAGGGGCCATGGGGCGGGGACGGAAGGCGCGGCGCGCCGGGAGAGCGGTGGCGGCCGCGGTCGTGGTGGGCGCGGTCGTGCCGACGGCCGTCGTGGGGACGGGTGCGGGGAGCGCCGCGGCGGCGGCACCGGCGGTGGTGTGCACCTCGGGCAAGGCGGGGCTCGCGGCGAAGCTGAGCGCCGACATCACCGGTGCGCTGCGCGGCAGGACGGCGACGGTGGCCCTGTCGCTGCGGGACCGCAGGACGAAGACGGTGTGCACGCTCCGCGCGGACCAGCGGTTCGACTCGGCGAGCACGGTGAAGGTGACGGTGCTGGCCACCCTGCTGTGGGACAACAAGAAGCGCAACCGCTACCTGACGGCGCGTGAGGTGAAGCTGGCCACGGCGATGATCACCAAGTCGGACAACGCCGCGACCACGCAGCTGTGGCGGCAGCTGGGGGTGACCAAGGTGAAGGGCTTCCTGAAGGCCGCGGGCATGACCCGCACCGTGCCGGGGAGCAACGGCTACTGGGGGCTCACGCAGATCACGGCGAAGGACGAGCAGCGGCTGCTCGACCTGGTGACGGCGAAGAACGCGGTGCTGAGCGACAACTCCCGGGCGTACATCCTGAAGCTGATGAACAAGGTGGTCGGCACACAGCGCTGGGGCACCCCCGCCGGCGCCCCGCGCGGGGTGACGGTCCACGTGAAGAACGGCTGGCTGCCGCGCGCCACCCACGGCTGGCGGGTGCACAGCCTCGGGGCGTTCACCGGCTCGGGGCACGACTACTCCCTCACGGTGCTGACGCAGGACAACCGCACCATGAACACCGGGGTCGCCACGATCGAGGCGGTCGCCCGCGTCGTCCACCGGGACCTCGACCCGGCGGCCACCGCCGCGGGGACGCAGCCGACGACGCGTACGCCGCAGGAGGCGATCCCCGCCGTCCCGCCGGGCACGTAGCGGACCGGAACCGACGGCACGACAGGCGCCCCCGCGGGGGCGCCTGTCGGCGTTCGCGTGGGCGGTTACCGGACAGGTGTAGTCCTCACCTGACGTGTGCGGCCCGTCGCGCAGCGCGGCGGGAGCCCTCCCGCACAGCGGAATGAAAGGTTCCACACCGGGAATCGGGATGTCTTGTGAGACGGCTGTGGAGACCGGAATCCTGCCTTGCCGGTCACGGAACGGCCTCGGAATACTCGACGGCGTTGCTTGGCGTGGACACGCATTCTTTTCGGGGTGTGACGCCTTGCACCGCAAATTCCTCCGGGTTGGCGGTAGTTGAGCCGGCCCATCCCCCCACGTGGAGGTACAGGACTTGAAGCATCGTCGAATATCCGGGCGGAAGGCCGTGCTCGCGGGCAGCGGGGCGGCGGCCGTGCTGGCGGCACTGATCGTGCTGCCGCAGGCCAACGCGGCGCCGAGCCCGGCGCCCGCCCCCAAGAGCCTCACGCCCGCCGCCGCGGTGACCCTGGCCGCGCACCTCACCTCGCAGCTCGGCACCGAGGACACCGCGGGGTCGTACTACGACGCCGCGAGCGACCGGCTCGTCGTCAACGTGCTCGACGAAGCGGCCGCCGACACCGTCCGCGCGGCGGGCGCCGTGCCGAAGACGGTCGCCAACACCATGGCCGAACTGCGCTCCGCCACGCGCACCCTGGGCCTGGAGGCCCGCATCCCCGGCACGGCCTGGTCCGTCGACCCGCGGACCAACCAGGTGGTCGTGACGGCCGACCGGACCGTGTCGGCGGCCGGGATGGCACGGCTCGGCAAGGCGGTCGACGGGCTCGGCGCCGGGACCGCCCGGATTCACAAGTCGAAGGGTGAGTTCCAGCCCTTCATCGCCGGCGGCGACGCCATCTTCGGCTCCGGCGCGCGCTGTTCGCTCGGCTTCAACGTCGTCAAGGACAGGCAGCCGTACTTCCTCACCGCGGGTCACTGCGGCGTGGGCATCAAGAGCTGGTCGGACAGCTCCGGCGGACAGGAGATCGGCTCGGTCGAGGCCGCGACGTTCCCCGGCCACGACTACGCGCTGGTGAAGTACACCGGCACCGGTGTCGACCACCCCAGCGCGGTCGACCTCTACAACGGCTCGACGCAGGAGATCACGTCGGCGGCCACGCCGACCGTCGGCCAGGCCGTGCAGCGCAGCGGCAGCACCACCCAGGTGCACGACGGCACGGTCACCGGGCTCGACGCGACCGTCAACTACCAGGAGGGCTCGGTCTCCGGACTGATCCAGACCGACGTCTGCGCCGAGCCCGGCGACAGCGGCGGCGCCCTCTTCTCCGGCAGCACCGCGCTCGGCCTGACCTCCGGCGGCAGCGGCGACTGCACCGGCGGCGGGGAGACGTTCTTCCAGCCGGTGACGGACGCGCTCGAGGTGTACGGGGCCGAGATCGGCTGACCCCTCGCGGCGCCACGCAGCGGCGGCGCCGGACACCCCTCCCCGGGACCGGGAGGGGGTCCGGCGCCGCCGCCGTCGCCGTGGGGACGGGGCGAGAACGGGCGGGAACGGGCCGGTCAGCCCTGCCGGCCGGGGCGGAACTCGCGTACGGCGCGCGCCTGACGGGCGAGGGCGAGCAGCAGGCCGTCCTCGGTCCACACGGCGCTGTCCTCCACGGCCCAGCCGCCGCCTGCGTGCTCGGTGCGGCTGCGGACCAGGGCCCAGCCCTGCGCGGGCGCGGCGTCGAGGACGTCGGTGAAGTGCACGGTCAGCTCGGCCGTCGGCACGGGGCGGGGCTCGGTCCACACCGCGAACAGCGCGGGCGGCAGGGCGTCGGCGAGGACGACCAGCGCCTCGGCGTCCACCGGCCGCCCGTCGGCGAACCACATCCAGGCGAGGAGTTCGGCGCGCTCCCCGCCGGCCAGGGGGCGCGCGTCGCCGGCCGGGCGGATCTCCAGGTGGGCGGCGAACGCCGCCAGCGAGCGCGGCAGGGTGAGCGGCGGGCAGGCGCCGGGCGCGGGGACGTCGGGCACGGGCGTGCCGGTGCGGGCTGGGCCGGGTTCGCTCCGTCCGAACACGGCGGTGCCGGTGAGCGCGGCGGCACCGTCCTGCAGGGCGGTGACCGATGACACGGACGTGCGGTGCCCCTCGCGCAGGGTGGTCGCCGCCAGGCGCAGCGGGCGCTCGTCGACGGGGGCCAGGAAGTGGGCGCCGAGCGTGCGGACCGGGAGGCGCTCCCCCGTCCGCGCGGCCAGGTCGTCGCGCATTAATCCAGTGAGTTGGATATTCAAATCAACTCGACAGGAATCCCGGCGGGGTGACGGGGGCGGTCCGCACGGTCACGGAAGGCGACCGGGGATGGGTGGCCCACAGCGGCGTCCGACGGCGGGCACGTGGCCGGTTCCGGGACGCCGGTGGCGACAGGGCGTTCAGTGCGGCGTCGCCCGCGAGGGGACGTCGTGGTGCTGGTGCCCGCCCGTCGCGAGCATGCGGACCTCCCCCCGGTCGCTGATCTCCGCCTGGACGATGCCGGTGTCGTCGCTGTACACCGGGTGCCCCCCGGCACCCTTGCGCTCGGTGCGCTTGACGACCACGGTGTCGCCGGAGACGGGGAAGGTCAGATCGTAGGTTTCGGCATGACTCATGAGGGGAACCTCCTGTCTCCGCCCATATGACGATTTATGCCCAGAGAATCCCTGGCCAATGACACCGGTCATGACGTCCGCTGTGGCGCCGGGCCGACCCCCTGGGAGAGCATGGAGCGGTGTCGATCATCAAGGGGGAACGCATGGCGCACCTCACCCACCTCGCCGCTCCGGAGGGTGTCCCGCCAGGCACCGGTTACAGCCACGTCGTGTGGGGCGAGGGCCGGTTCGTCGCCGTCTCGGGCCAGATCGCGGTGGACGAGCGGGGTGAGCTCGTCGGGCCGGGCGACCCGGCGGCGCAGGCGCGCCAGGTCTTCGGCAACCTCGACCGCTGCCTCACGGCCGCCGGGGCGGACTGGGGCGACGTGGTCAAGCTGACCTTCTTCGTCACCGACGTCGCCTTCCTGCCCGCGGTCCGCGAGGCGCGCGACGTGTACGTCGACACCGAGCGTCCCCCGGCCAGCTCGGCGGTGCAGGTGGCCGCGCTCATCCGGCCCGAACTGCTCCTGGAGGTCGAGGCGTTCGCGATCGTCCCGGCCGCGTCCACGGCCCCGGCGGCCCGGCCGTGACACTGGTCCCGGAGCGGTTCAGCGTGGCGGCGGCGGCCCGGCGCCTGCCCCCGCCGGGGCCCGGCGAACCGCCGCGGCTGTGCCTGGTGGACACGGCGGCGAACGCGGCCGCCGCCGTCCACCTCGCGCCCGGGCTGCTGGACCGCGAGGAGCGCGAGCGGGCCACGGCCTTCCGCTTCGACCGCGACCGCACCAGCTACGTCACCGCGCACGTGGCGCTGCGCCTGCTGCTGGCGGCGTATCTGGGGACCCCGCCCGGCAAGGTGCCGCTGACCCGGGAGACCTGCCCGTCCTGCGGCGGCCCGCACGGCCGGCCCGCGGTCGAGGGCGGCGCGCCGCACTTCTCGCTCTCGCACTCCCGGGAGCTGACGCTGCTGGCCTTCGCCGCGACCCCGGTGGGGGTGGACGTGGAGGCGCTGCCCGGCCAGGAGGCCGTCGACGGCGTGTGGCGCTCGCTGCACCCGGCGGAGGTGGACGAGCTGGGCGGGCTGCCGCCGGTGGAGCGCCGCGAGGCCTTCGCGCGGGCGTGGGCACGCAAGGAGGCGTACCTGAAGGGCCTGGGGACGGGCCTGGCCAGGGACCCGTCCGAGGACTACGTGGGCTCTGGACCCGCCCCCGCCACGGGCCCCGAGGGCTGGTCGCTCTCCGACGTCGCCGTCGGGGACGGCCACCGCGCGGCCGTCGCCGTACGGCTGGCCCAGGGCCGGTCGTCCAAGTAGTGCCGGCCGCCCGGAGGGCGGGCCCCGCGGTTCCCCCAGCTCCGCTGGGAGGTACCCCCAAGTGCGGTGCATCGCAAGGCGGAGAGTCGCCCTCGTAGTGGGCTACTCGGACGATTCCACAACGCAGCGCGGGGCAGGCAGGACTTTGACGAATGGCCCTAGCGCGCGTACTCCTCGGCGAGGAAGCGCATGGTCTGGTCGACGAAGACCCGCATCTCGCGGGAGAGGTTCTTGCCCCGCCGCCAGGCGATCTGGGTGTGCACCTCGAAGGGCACCGGCCACGGGAGGGTCACCAGCGTGCCGGCCTCCAGGGCGTCGGCGACGGTGGCGGTCGGCAGCAGGCTGATGCCGAGCCCCGCCGCGACCCCGCGCTTGATGGATTCGATGGTCCCGAACTCCAGGAAGGGCAGCGACTCGCCCGTACCGTCGTTGAGTTCGGCCTCGAACAGCTCACGGTAGGCGCAGCCGGCCTCGGCGGAGATCACCTGGACCTGCCGCAGGTCATCGGTGGTGATCTTGTGCGCCCGGGTGAGCGGATGGTCGGGTGCGGCGACCACGGTGAGCGGCTCGGAGCCCAGGACCTCGGTCTGGACGCCGGGGTGCTGGGTCTCGGCCTCCATCAGGAAGCCCATGTCGAACATGCCCTGGCGCAGCGCGTGGCAGGTCTCGGCGCACAGGCTGGGCCGCAGCACGATGTGCAGGGCCGGGTATCGGTGGTGGAAGAACTCCAGTAACGGGGGCATCCGGTAGGAGGTGATGCTCTCCATCGAACCGATCGTCAGCACTCCCGAGGGCTCCTCGGAGCCCAGCGTCGCACCGCGCGCCTCGCCGGCGAGGGAGAGCATCTGCTCGGCGTACGGCAGCAACCGCTGGCCGGCATCGGTGAGCTGGATACGGCCCCCGAGACGGTCGAAGAGGTCGACGCCGAGCGACATCTCCAGGCCCTTGATCTGGGCCGTGACGCTGGATTGCGCGTACTTCAGTTCCGTCGCCGCCCGGGTGAAGCTGAGCAGCGTCGCCACCTTGTGGAACGTCGCCAGCTGCCGAATGTCCATTGACCCCTCCCGTGGTTCGGCTCGCGCCGGATCAATACTCCCTCCACAGGAAATCAAGCCGCCGGTGCCGGGCGCCAGAACTCCGGGTTGTCTGATCGAGGACAACGCCCGTCAGCATTCGGACACATCGCCTCCGGCGGGATCGGGGGGAACGGCATCGCCGTCGGGGATCAATCCCTGGCGGCCGATCAGCAATCCCGCCTGGAATCTGCTGGTGGCGCCGAGTTCCTCCATGATTACGGATATGTGGCGGCGGCATGTACGGGTCGCCATCCCGAGGCGGCGGGCGATCACCTCGTCCTTCAATCCCATGGCCATCAGCCGCAGAATTGACAACCGCAGGTCCTCCGTGACCTGCTGGTATTCGGCGGTCCGGCCGACGTCGAAGGGCTGGCTCCCCTGCCATATGGACTCGAACGAGCGGCAGAGATAGGCGACGAGCGTGGGATCGGAGACAATCGCCGCACCCGGCGGTTCCTTTCCCTTCCGTTCCTTCGGAATGAACGCCAGTCTGCGGTCGTAGATGATCAGCCGCTCGGAGAGCTCCTCGGCGGTACGGACCTCGGCGCCGCCCTCGCAGATCTGCCGCACATAGGTGCGGGTGGCGAGGCTGGTGCGGGCGGTGTGCTGGTAGAGCGTGCGGATGCGGATTCCGCGGCGCCGCATCTCCAGGGTCTGCACCAGGTCCTGTTCGAGCAGTTCCGCGCTGCGGCCGCCGCCGGGCTGCAGGCTCATCCGCTCCTCAGTGCAGCGGCGCCGCGCCAGGTCGATCTCCCTGCGCACTTCCTCGAAGTCGTCCAGCACCCTGACCGGCACGTCGTCGGGGGCGGCCCGGTCGCTCGTGCGGTAGACGGCGGACAGCGCCCGTAACTGGCGGTGGATCGCGGCGATCTCCTGCCGGCGGTGGGCGATGGACAGCTCCAGCGGTGTCACCAGTTCCGCTTCCGCGACGTCAGGGTCGAGCGCCACGACGGAGCGGCCGGAGCCGATGCGGCCCAGCAGCCGCAGCTCCTCCAGGGTCTTGCGGGCCTCGGCGACCAGGTCGACGCCGACGCCCAGCTCGGCGGCGATCTCCTCATCCCTGAAGGCACCGTCTCGCAAAGCGCATTCGTACGCATCAACAGCAAGGTCGTCCAACAGGCGATGCTCGTCCACCGATCACCCACCCCATGCCCGATTTGCCGCTATCCACTTGTTGCCGCTCCATCATAGGACACTTCCGGCGGCTCGAACTCGATCTCCGGGACTGACACCTTGTTCTCGTGCCCACAAAGGGCGCGACGGACAAGCGATGTGGGGGGATCCACGATGGTGAACACTCGTCATTTACTTGCCCGGGGCTTCTCGGTGATCGTCCTGGCGGCCGGAGTTGTTTACTCCGCCACCACTCCGGTGGCCCCGGTCGTTTCCGGCGGCAACGGGCCGCGGAACGTCACGCTGGCGGATGACAAGTGGGACGTGGCTCCGATCGGTGGCGCCGACACGCATTCGACCGACGGCCACCACGCCTGATTCGTCACGGAATTGGTTGAAGGAGAAATCATGTCGTCGAATGACCCCATGACCGCACCTACCGGTGCCCCGGAAGAGGAATCCGGCACTCTGCACTGGCCGGGGCGGCACCGCTAGCCGCCCGCCGCCCGCGGCGTCCGGCCCGCCCCGGGGCCCGCGGCTCAGTGGTGCACGCGGCGGTCGCCCGGGGTCACCCGGTACCTGATGTCCCACAGGTTGCGCCGTACGTACGTGCGCTGGAGCCAGCGGTCCCGGCCGTCGTAGCGGGCGGTGAACTCCGAGCGGGCGTGCACGCCCTTGCGGTTGTTGACCAGCAGGGCCGTGCCCGGCTCCAGCCGTACGGCGTGCGCCGTCGCGCGGCAGGCCTCGTGCAGCAGTTCCAGGGCCGCGGCGGCCCCCCGGGTCAGGGGGCGCACGCCGTTGGCGGAGACGGCGATCCCGGGGAAGTCCCGGGAGCCGCTGACGATCGGCACCGGGTCCGACAGGACCTCCGCACCGCCCGCGACATCGCGGGTGTAGCTGCCCGGCGCGTTGAGCCGGAACAGCGGACTGCGCAGCGCCTCCAGCGCCCCGTCCGCCAGCTGCCCGCAGATGTCGCGGGCGTCCGCGTAATAGGTGGCCGCCGTCCCGGAGGGGTCGCCGCGCAGGCAGTTGAGGACCAGGAAGTCCGGGTTGGCGACGTCCCAGCGCCCGGCCGGGTCGTGGGTGATGTCGCTGTGGAAGTTGAGGAAGACGGCCGAGCCCTGGTTGGTCTGGGTGCTCTCCCCGCCGGGGACGGGGACCACGTCGTGGATCAGCCGCCCCTCCTTCTCGGTGAGCACGCCGACGGGCTCGCCCAGCAGCCCGGACAGGCCCAGCAGCACGCCCTCGGCGACGAAGCCGCGCTTGGCGGTGCTGGGCCCGCCGTCCACCGGGGTGGGCGGCAGGTCCCGGTCCACGGGCAGGTTGCGCACCAGCGCGACGCCCGGGGTGTCGATGTGCCGGCCGAAGTCCAGCACCTGCTGCAGCAGTTCCGTGGGCAGCGCGGCGAAGACCCGGTGGTAGCGGGTCATGGCGCGGTCGATGTCCGGCGCCGGGTCGGGGAGCGCCGCGAGCCGCGCCCCGATGTCGTCCCGTACCGCGTCGGGCAGTTCCAACTCGGCGAAGGTTGCCTTCACGGCTCACACTCCTACAAGGCGGGCGTCGGGGGCACCGGAGGCGGCCGGGAAGTCCAGCCGGTCGTGCAGCCGCTGCGCGAGGTGCAGGGCGTCCTCGCCGCTGTCGGCGATGTGGGTGGTGACCTTGCTGCCGCGCACCTCCGCGACCGGCACCCCCACGTGCCGGCCCGGGGTGACGCCCTGCCGCAGCTGGACGGCCTCCAGGTCGACGTAGCCGCCGATGACGGCCACCCGGGACTCCTGGGTGAGCCGTACGGTGTCGATGCCGGCGACGTGGAAGGCGTTGTGCGCGGCGTCGGCGCGGGCGTCGTCGGGGAAGTCCAGCACCACCGAGCGCCGGTTGAGGACGACGGCGGCCAGCTGGTTGCCGACCGCGCTGATCCGGGTGCCCGAGGAGTACGGGGCCCGGTTGTAGCGCAGCACGATCTCGATGCGGTGCCGCAGCGCGAGCTGGACGGCGCGGCGGTGCAGCACCTTCGCCCCGTACAGCGACATCAGGGCGGCCATGTTGTACGAGACCTGCGGCAGCATCCGGGCCCCGGTGACCAGGTGCGGGTCGGAGGTGTAGATGCCGTCGACGTCGGAGTGGATCTCGCAGACGTGGCTCTCCACGGCGCGGGCGACCGCCAGCGCCGACAGGTCGGAGCTGTTCTTGCCCAGCCAGGTGGGCCGCCCCTGGGCGTCCACGGCCTGGCCGCCGGGGACGACCACGACCTCGTGCCGGTCGAGCGCCCTCCTCAGGGGGCCGGGGTCGGTGCTCACCACCCGGGCCCACAGGAAGGAGGAGTTGGTGACCAGGCCGACCTGGTGCCCGGCGAGCACGGTGGCGCTGCGGCCCGCCTTGTGCAGGGCGCTGGCCAGCAGATGGGCGCTGACCAGGTCCCCGGTGGCGAGCATGCCCGCGGCGGTGGCGTCCTCGGGGCGCAGGTTGACCTCGTGCAGCCGGCCGCGCAGCCCCTCGGTCTCGCCCTGCATCGCGCTGACCACGACTGCCAGCGGCCGCCCCTCGCGGCGGATGCGCTCGTCCAGCCCGGCGGCGAGGTCGTGGTAGGCGGCGTGCGTGCGGAAGGTGGAACCGCCGAACTTCAGCACCGCCGGGGCCTTCATCGTGCGCCTCCGCCCAGGAAGCCGCGGGTCAGCGCGTACTCGGCGATCTGGACGGCGTTCAGGGCCGCGCCCACCCGCAGGTTGTCCGAGACCAGCCACATCCAAAAGCCCCGCGGGTTGTGCGGGGCGACCCGGATCCGCCCCACGTGGACGTGGTCGGGGTGCCCGGCGGTGAGCGGGGTGGGGAAGCCGCCCGGGTGCTCCCGGTCGTGGACGGTGACCTCGGGCAGCGCGGCCAGCAGCGCGACGAGTTCCTCGCGGTCCACCGGTGCCCCCGCCTCGACCCACACCGCCTCGGAGTGGGAGTTGACCACCGGCACCCGTACGCAGGTGGCGGTCAGGTCCAGGTGCGGGAGCCCGAGGATCTTGCGGGACTCCTGGAGCATCTTCTGCTCCTCCAGGGTGAAGCCGCCCTCCAGCAGCCGGTCGATGGAGGGGACGACGTTGAAGGCGAGGGCGGGCCGGAAGCGCTCGGAGGGCAGGTCCGCGTCCGGGTCGCGCAGCGCGACCTCGCTGCCCTCCAGCAGCTCCTCGATGCCCTGGTGGCCCTGGCCGGAGGCGGCCTGGTACGTGCTGACCACCACCTGCCGGACCCCCCAGCGCCGCTGCACCGGCAGCAGCGTGCGGACCAGCGGGATGGTGGAGCAGTTGGGGTTGGCGACGATCCCGCCGGCCGGCCGCCGGTGCAGCTCGTCGGCGTTGACCTGCGGCACCACGAGCGGGGTGTCGGGGTCCATGCGGAAGGCGTTGGTGTTGTCGATCACCAGCGTGCCCTGGGCGACGGCGGTCTTGGCCCACTTGTCGCTGACCGACGTGCCGGCCGAGAAGAACGCGATGTCGGCCCGGGCGAAGTCGAAGTCCTCCAGGGCGGAGACCTCGCACGCGCGCCCGTCGACCGCCACGTGGCGGCCCGCGCTGCGCGCCGAGGCGACGAGGTGGATCTCGCGGTAGCGCAGTCCGCGCTCCTCGATCAGCTCGATGAGGGTGCTGCCCACGGCCCCCGTCGCGCCGACGATGGCGATGCGCGGGGCGGCGGGATCGGTAACGAGGGTCATCGGGGATCTCCGATCTGGACGAGCCCGGCTGCGGGTGCCGTGGCTTCCGGTTCGGTGCCGTCGGCCGTGGCGGGGCGGCGGCCCCGCCACGGCAGCAGCGGCCAGCCGAGGTTGACGCCGAGTCCGGCGGCGGCGATCAGCGGCACTCCGAGGGCCTGCAGCGGCCCGACGCGGTGGCCGTAGACGGCGAGGTCCACCAGGATCGCCACGGCCGGGTAGACGAACGACAGCACCGCGATGCGGTCGGTGGACAGCTTCCGGTACGAGGAGTAGAGCAGGACGTACATCAGGCAGGTGTGGATCACGCCGAGTCCCACCAGCCAGCCCCAGCGCGCCCCGAGGCCCGCGGTCTCGCCGAGCCGGGCGAAGGGCAGCAGCAGCGGGATGCCCACCAGCACCTGGATCAGCGCGGTCAGTTGCGGGCGGACGGTGGTGAGGCGCTTGGCGATCACCGTTGCGAAGGCGTACAGCAGGGCCGCGAGCAGCGCCTCGGCGACGCCGAGCGGGTACCCGTGCCCGCCGGGACCGGCGCCGGGCAGTCCGGCGACGAGCAGCACCCCGGCGAAGGCCAGCAGGATCCAGCCGGCGCGGTGCCGGTCGAGCCGTTCGCGGAACAGAGCGACGCCCAGCAGCACCACGTAGAAGGGCTGGGTGTGGTAGACGACGGTGGCCACCGAGATCGAGGTGCGGTGGTACGCGTCGAAGAGCAGCACCCAGTTGAGGACGATGAACACCCCGCCGAGCGCGGCGAGCGCGAAGCTGCGGCGGGTCAGCCCGGTGTTCCTCAGGTGGCCCCGCAGCAGGCAGTAGGCGGCCAGCGCCACCGCCCCGAAGACGCAGCGGAAGAGCACCACGGTGGAGGAGGAGACCCCGGACTCCAGGACGAAGACGCCCAGGGTGCCGGAGAGCCCCATGGCCGCGGTGAGTTCGAGGGCGCCTGCGCGCCCGTGTGCTGCGGGTGTGGTGTCACTGGTCATGCGCCCTCGGCTCCTTCCGCGGCGGACGGGGGTCAGTGCAGGGGGACGGCGTAGTGCAGCCCTCCCCGGGTCCACAGTTCGTTGGGGCCGCGCGGCACGTTGAGGCCGGAGGCGGCGCCCAGGTTGCGTTCGTACACGTCGGCGTAGCTGCCGACGGCGGCCAGCACGCGGGCGGCCCACCGCTCGTCGAGCCCGACCGCGGGGCCGTGCGGGCCGGCCTGCGCGGCGGCCTGCGCCGCGCCCTCGTGCTCGGCGGCGGGCAGCAGCTGCAGGACCCAGCGGACCAGCCGGAACCAGTGCGGGTCGGTGTCGCGGACGGCGGCGGCCATCGGCTCCCGGGAGATCGAGACCGGCAGGAGGCGGTGTGCTGCGGGGTCCGGCAGCCCGGCGCGGGCGCCGGCCAGGGCGATGCGGTCCAGGACGTACGCGGCGCAGTCGCCGGAGGCGTACGCGGCCAGCGCCTCGGCCGGGTCGTGGAAGCCGACGGGGACGGTGGTCAGGCCCCGCGGGCCGTACCACGCGGCCAGGTTGACCGGGGTGGTGCAGCCGGTGTGGACGGCGAGCCGCCGCCCCGCGAGGCGGGCCGGGCCGTCGATGCCGTCGGCGGCCCGCACCAGGAAGCCCTCGCCGTCGTAGGCGGTGATCCCGGCGAAGAGCACCGGGTGGGCGGCCTCCCGCCCCAGCGTCCAGGTCAGGTTGCACACCGCCAGGTCGGCCTCGTCCGCCGCGAGCACGCGGAGCCGGTCGGCGGCGCGCACCGGGCGCCAGTCGACGGCCTCCGGGTCGTGGAGGACGGCCGCCGCCACGGCGCGGGCGATGTCGGTGTCCAGCCCCGTCCAGCGGCCGTCGCCGGTGCGCAGGGACAGCCCGCGGATGCCCTGGGAGACGGCGGCGCGCAGGGCGCCCCGGGCGCGGACGGCGTCCAGGGTGCCGGTCCTCGCGCGCGCGGGGGCGGTCACGAGGCGTACCCGGGGAGCGGGCGGGAGGCGCCGGTGAGGTCCTCACGGTCGTAGTGGCGTTCGTTGAAGGAGAGCATCTCGCCCAGGCCGCGTGCGGTGACCGGGGGAACGGGCGCCGCCGGGCCGTCCGTCCGGCCGGCGGTCACCGGCATCGCGCCGGCCTCGGTCCAGCGGAGCACGCCGTAGGGGTCGACGGCGGCGCGGGCGCGGTCGGCGTTGTCCGGGTGCAGGCAGTACGGCACGTCGAGAACGCCGCGGGCGAAGGCCGCCACGAGGGCGTCGCCGACGGTGTCCCCGAGGCCGAGGGCGGCGTCGACGAGCGTCCTGGCCTCCTCGTACAGGCCGGTGGCGGTGGGCCCCGGCCCGGCGCAGGCGTCGGCGGCGGCCGATTCCGCCACGGCGTGCGCGAACTCCAGTGCCTCGACGTTCTCCTCGACGGTGGGGATGCGGTGGGACTCGGCGGGGGTCTTGACCACCAGCCGCTCCGCGCCGCCGCGCACCGCGAGCCGGACGCTGTGCTCCAGCAGCCGGTAGGAGCCGATCGGGGTGCGCGGGAAGACGCCCATGAAGGTGTAGAGCACGAGGTGCCGGTCGGTGTCCGCCAGCCGTTCCGCGGCCAGCCGGCGCAGCGCGGCCAGGGCCTCCAGGTCCTGGCCGGGGTGGACCTGCTGGGCGTAGCTGAGCGAGATGCCGGTCAGCCCGTGCTCGCGGAAGAACATCCCCTCCAGCACGCTGAGCGCCACCAGCAGCGACGGCGGGCACAGCTGGCCGAGCATGCAGCCGCCGAAGGTCTCCAGGTGCGGGGGCACGGGCAGCCCGGCCAGGAGTTCGCAGGCCTCCCGCCACTCGCGGACCGCCGCGGCGAGCGGGGTGCGGCTGTAGGGCAGGCAGTACGAGACGGGGCCGCCCTCGGTGGCGTCGATCCCGGCCTCGGCCATGACCCGGAACAGGCGCAGCGGCAGGGCGGTGCCGTGCCGTACCTGCACGGGGAAGTCCCGCGCGGCCGTTCCGGCCAGCAGCTCCTTCACGGCCACGGGCCCGTGGGCGATCAGCGGGAAGCCGTTGAGGTCGGCGGCGCGGTCGCGCAGGGCGCGGCGGGCGGCGGCGTAGTCGTGGCAGCGGGTGTAGCTGTCGAGGGTGATGGTGCCGACCGAGGTGGCGCGGGCCTCGCGCACGCCGCGCAACCCGGCCCGCATCCGGTCGAGTTCGCCGAAACCCATGCGGGGCTGGACGACCAGTCGCCCGGCCGCGCGGGCCCGGCGGACGAACGCGGAGAAGCGGTCGGGGCTGTACGGCATCAGGCCACCTCCGCCAGGGCGGGCGGGGTGCGCAGCGCCCGCAGGTAGGCGCCGAAGCGGGCCAGCGCGCCGCCGCCGGTGTCGTCGCCGTCGGCGAAGACGGCATCGTAGCCGGCGGCGGCCAGACGGGCGGCGAGGCGGGCGTCGTCGCGTCCGTGGACGCCGAGCTTGCCGCCGATCACGACGGGGAGGGCCGCGAGTGCGGGATCGGCGCGCAGGGCGCGGATCAGACGCAGGCCGTCGAGGTGACCGTGCCCGTTGACGGTGCCGATGACCAGCAGGTCCGGGCGGAGCGCGCGGCAGGCGCCGGCGATCTCCGCGTCGGGGGTGAGGCTGCCGAGGTTGGACACCTCGTGGCCGTGCTCCTCCAGCAGCAACTGCAGGAACACCAGGTTCCACATGTGCGCGTCGGAGGAGACACCGGAAACAATGATCCGCCTCCGGGAGGCAGCAGCCATGCCAGTCATTGATTCCCTCGGTAGGAATGTGGAGTGGGCCGGGGAAATCATCCGCGGCGCGCCGCCGGAGGGTCCAGCGGGGCCGGGTGGAAATACCCGAACGTCGCGATCAGGAATTTCTATCCCGCACTGTCCGGATCGTCCCCGTTCCCGAACAGGTCCAGCCTGGTTGCGGCCATGCCCAGTTGGAAGCGGGTCTCCACACCGAGCTTCTCGCACATCCCCGACAGGTAGCGGCGGAGCGTACGGGTGGAGATACCCAGCCGCCGGGAAATGAATTCATCCGACCTGCCGAGTTCCAGCTGGCGCAAAATGGCCACCTCGACGTCCTCGAAGACGTCGCCGTCGAAATCGCCGTCTACCGGTTTCGCGTGCTCCCAGATGTGGTCGAATATCACTTCGAGAAAGGAGACCACGGTCGGGTCGCGGAAGAGCGCGGCGCCGCCGCCCTTTCCCGTGGACACCAGGGCCACGACCCCGTCCAGCAGGATCATCCGGCCGGGTATGACCGCCGCGGTGCGCAACTGGGCACCGAGGTCGCCCAGTCGGGTCATGTGCCGCAGCGCCTCCCGCTGCCGGCGCGCGGTGTGCGGGACCACCGTCCGGTACCGCACGCCCCGGTCGAGCAGGTCGCGGTCCAGGTCGAGGGCGGCCCGCAGGGTCTGCGGGCCGCCGAGGGTGGGGTGGGCGGTGAGCACGCGGTCGCGGACCTGCGACGACAGGTCGGCGAGCCGGTGCCGTACCGCGTCGCCGTCGGTGAGCAGTTCGGTGGTGGTGCCGGCCAGCCGCTGCCGCTGGTGGGCGTCGTACAGGGCGCCGAGCGGGCCGAGGTCACGCCGGGTGGTGTCGATCTGGCGCAGCAGCTGGTGCGCCTGGAGGCTGAGGGAGGCGGTGAGTTCGGCCGCGGCCAGGCCGGGCGAGACGACCTCGTAGCGGCAGGGGCCGTCCGGGTGCAGCAGCCGGTGCGCCATCAGCCGCTTGACCGACTCGTCGAAGTCGTCCGGAACCAGTCCGAGTTCCGACGCGCACCGGTCGGCGTCCGGCGACACCTGCAGCAGGTGCCGGTAGACGCCGATGTCCTGGGATGTGAGCTCCTGGTCCGACACGGCGGCTCCCCTCGGCTGGTCGTGCTGCTCACATGGCGAAGTGGCGCTCCAGGAAGTCGGTGGCCACGTCGCCCCGGCGGAACTCGGGGTGGCCGAGGATCTCCTGGTGCAGCGGGATCGTGGTGTGCACGCCGGGCCCGGAGACCTCGAACTCCGCCAGCGCCCGCAGGGTGCGCTCGATGCAGCTGCCGCGGTCCGGGCCCCAGACGATCAGCTTCCCGATCATGGAGTCGTAGTACGGGCTGACGCGTGAGCCCGGGTCGTAGTCGGTGTCCACCCGGACCCACGGCCCGCCGGGGACGCGGTAGCGCTCCAGGAGTCCGGGCGTGGGGGCGAAGGCCCGGGCCGGGTCCTCGGCGTTGATGCGGCACTCGATGGCGTGCCCGCGGATCTCCACGTCCTCCTGCTTGACCGACAGCGGGCTGCCGGAGGCGACCCGCAACTGCTCGCCGACCAGGTCGACGCCGGTGACCAGCTCGGTGACCGGGTGCTCGACCTGGATCCGGGCGTTCATCTCCATGAACCAGAAGACGTCCTCGCCGCGGGCGCCGTCCCCGCCGCCCTCCCCGTCGCCGGCCTCCAGCAGGAACTCCACCGTGCCCGCGCCCCGGTAGCCCACCGCGCGGGCACCGGCCAGGGCCGCCGCGCCCAGCCGCTCCCGCAACTGCGGGGAGACGCCGGCCGAGGGGGACTCCTCGACGAGCTTCTGGTGACGGCGCTGCACCGAGCAGTCGCGCTCGCCCAGGTGCACGGCGCCGTCGAAGTCGTCGCAGACGACCTGGATCTCGATGTGCCGGGTCTTCTCCAGGTAGCGCTCCATGTAGACCGCGCTGTTCTTGAAGACGGCCTGCGCGCTGGCCCGGGTGGCGGTGTAGGCGTCCCTCAGGTCCTGCGGGCGCCGTACCACCGTGATGCCGCGGCCGCCCCCGCCCGCCGCGGCCTTGATGATGACCGGGTAGCCGATCGCGGCGGCGACGGCCTCGGCGGCCTCCACCGAGTCGACCGGCTCGATGGTGCCCGGCAGCAGCGGCAGTCCGGCCTCGGTCATCAGCCGGCGGGCGGTGGCCTTGTCGCCGACGTTCTCCATGACGTCCGGGGGCGGGCCGACGAAGGTGATGCCGTCGTCGGCGCAGATCTCCGCGAAGTACGGGTCCTCGGAGAGGAACCCGTAACCGGGGTGGATGGCCTCGGCACCGGTCTTGACGGCGGCGCCGATGATGTTGGGGATGTTGAGGTAACTGCGCGCGGGCGCGCCCGGGCCGATGTGCACGGCCTCGTCCGCGGCCTTGACGAACCGGGCGTCGGCGTCCGGGGTGGAGTACACCGCCACCGTGCGCACGCCCAGGTCGCGGCAGGAGCGGATGATGCGCAGCGCGATCTCCCCGCGGTTGGCGACGAGCACCTTGTCGAACACGGCTGTGCCCTCTCAGTCGACGGGGACGAGGTCGATCAGCGGCTGGGCGTACTCGACGACCTCGCCGTCCTGGACGTGGATCGCGTGCACCCGGCCGCGGGTCTCGGCGGTGATCGAGTTGAGCAGCTTCATCGCCTCGATGATCGCCAGTTGCCGGCCGGGCTCGACGACGTCGCCGACCTGCACGAAGGGCGCCGCGCCGGGCGAGGACGCCCGGTAGTACGTGCCGACCAGCGGTGCCGTGACGCTGACCAGCCCGGCGGGCGGGGCGTCCCCGTCGGGCACGGCGGGGGCGGCCGGGGCGGCGGGCGCCGCCGGCTGCGCGGGGGCGGCGGTGCCCGGTGCGGCGACGGCGGGGGCGGGCGTGGGGGCGGCCGCGACCGGGGCGGACTCCCACTCCACGTCCACGCTGATCCCGCCGGCCCGCAGGGTGATCCGCCGCAGGGTGCCGGGCAGTTCGCCGGCCAGCAGCCGGGTCTGCGCCCGCAGCTCCTCCACGGTCATCGCGCCGTCGGCGCTCCCGCCCGCCGCCTCGGTGGTCTCCTCAGTGCTCGTGCTCATCACGCTTCTCCCAGTCCACTACCGGCTGACGGTCGGGGTGCCCGAAGCGGTCGAACCTGTCCCGGCGCACCTCGACGAGCCGGTCCCCCGGCAGGTCGAGCAGCGGGGCCAGGGCCCGTACCAGGGCGGTCTTGACATTGAGCGCGGTGGCGTACGGCGCGGTGTGCGCGCCGTCCGGCGGCTCGGGCACGATGGCGTCCACCACGCCGAGGCGCAGCAGGTCCGAGGCCGTGAGCCGGAGCGCGTCCGCGGCCCGGCCGGCCTGCTCGGCGGTGCCGAACAGGATGGTCGAGCAGCCCTCCGGGCTGATCACCGAGTAGTACGCGTTCTGCAGCATCAGCACCGTGTTGGCGACGCCCAGGGCCAGAGCCCCGCCGCTGCCGCCCTCGCCGGTGACGACGGAGACCACGGGCACGCGGACCCGGGAGAGTTCGAGGATGCACTCGGCGATGGCCAGGCTCTGGCCCCGCTCCTCCGCGCCGATGCCGGGGAAGGCTCCGGGGGTGTCGACGAGGGCGACGATCGGCAGGCCGAACCGGTCCGCCAGCCGCATCAGCCGCAGCGCCTTGCGGTAGCCCTCGGGGTTGGGCATCCCGAAGTTGCTGCTCACCAGCTCCGCGGTGTCGTGGCCCTTCTGGTGGCCGAGGACGACCACGCTCTGGCCGCCGAGCCGGGCGATGCCACCGACGAGCGCCCGGTCGTCGGCGAAGGCCCGGTCGCCGTGCAGGGCGACGAAGTCGTCGAAGACGTAGCCGATGTACTCGCGCGCGGTGGGCCGCTGGATCGTGCGCGCCAGCGCCACCGTGTCGCGGGTGCTGCGCACGGCCGGGACGGGCGTGGTGAGCGGCTCGGCGCCCGCCGGGTCCGGCAGTTCGGGCACCGAGGGACCGAGCAGGGTCAGCAGCCGGGCCAGGTGCTCGCGCTGGTTCTCGCGCGGCACGACCGCGTCGATCATGCCGTGCTCCAGCAGGAACTCCGCGCTCTGGAAGCCCGGCGGCAGCTCCTCGCGGATGGTGTTGCGGATGACCTGCGGTCCGGCGAAGCCGATCAGGCTGCCCGGCTCGGCGAGGATGACGTCGCCGAGCATGGCGAAGGAGGCGCTGGCGCCGCCGAAGGTCGGGTCGGTGTTGAGGTTGATCACCGGCAGCGCCGCCTCGCGCAGGGCGGCGATCCACTGCGAGGTCTTGGCCATCTGCATCAGGGAGAGCGCGCCCTCCTGCATGCGGGCCCCTCCGGAGGCGGCGACCAGCAGCAGCGGCAGCCGTTCGGCGAGGGCCTGGCGGGCCGCGGCCGCGATGGTCTCGCCGACCACCGAGCCCATGCTGCCGCCCATGAAGCTGAAGTCGAGCACGGCGGCGACCAGCGGGCGGCCCTCGATCGTCAGGCGCCCGGCGAGCACGGCGTCGTTGCGTCCGGTCCTGGCCTGGGCGTCGCGCAGCCGGTCCCGGTACGGCTTGCTGTCGGTGAAGCCGAGCAGGTCGCGCGGCCGGTGGTCGTCGGGGAAGGCGCGGAAGCTGCCCGGGTCGGCGAGCTGCTCGATCCGGGTGTCCGGCGGTATGCGGAAGTGGAACCGGCACTCGGGGCAGACCTTGCGGTTGCGGTCCAGCCGCTTGCCGTAGATGAAGGCGCCGCACGCCCCGCACCTGCGCCACTGGACGTCCTGGCCGGCCCGTACCGGCCCCTGCTGCTGTGTCACGGCGGTGTCCCCCTCCCCTATCCGTGGTCCGGGACCTGCGCGAGCGGCCGTTGCGGCCGGCCGGCGGTGGCCCTGGCGATGCCGAACGGCGGCATGTTGCGGTAGACGGTGTGCGTCCGGGCGGGGTCGACGACGTAGGCCTCGTGGAAGATCCCGACGGCGCCATCGTTGCCGACCGTGCGGTTGAAGCGGGCCCAGGCGGGACGGTGGGCGGCCTCGGTGTTGCGCGAGTACGCCATCAGCTCGTCCATGCTGCGCCAGTACTGGACCATGATCACGGTGCGGTTGAGCCAGGTGCGCGAGCCCAGGAAGCCGTGGTCCTTCTGCTTGTTGAGCTCGATCAGCATCGGGAACATGGCCAGGAAGGACGGCAGCCAGCGGTGCACCTTCCAGAAGCTGTTGATCCTCATCCCGATGAGGAAGAGGACGGTGCCCTCGGGCGGGTCCGCCACCTGGGGTACGGTCTCGACCTTGCCTGCCACGGGGGCGCTCCTCTCGGATCTGCTCGGCTCGGAACGGTGGGTACAGGCTCAGAACGGGTAGCCGCGGGGCGGGACGCTGCTGGTGAGCGTGTGCCAGCGGGTGAAGGCCTCCAGGGCGGCCCGGCCGCCGAAGCCGGAGGCGTTGCCCGACGCACCGACGCCCCCGAAGGGCAGCCGGGGGTCGTGGCCCACGGTCTGGTCGCCGACGTGGACGACGCCGCAGCGGATCCTGCGGGCCAGCGCCCGGCCGCGTTCGGCGTCGGAGGTGTAGACGGCGGCGGTCAGTCCGTGGTCGGAGGCGTTGGCCAGGGCCACCGCCTCGCCGTCGTCGGCGAAGGCGGTGATCGTGGCCACCGGGCCGAAGACCTCGGTCCTGAAGATGTCCATCAGCGGGGTGACGTCGGCCAGGACGGTCGGCGGGAAGTACGGTCCGCGGGCCCGGCCGCCGGTGACCAGCCGGGCGCCCTGGGCGATGGCGTTCTCCACGGCGGCGGCGATCGAGGTGAGCTGCCGCTGGTCGATGACCGGCCCGATCTGCGCGTCCTCGCGGTACGGGTCGCCGATCCGCAGTGCCCCGGCGTGCCGGGCGAGCGCGGCGGTGTACTCCGCGGCCACCTCGCGCTGGACGAGGTGCCGGCGGGCGGCCATGCAGATCTGGCCCTGGTGCAGGAAGGACCCCCAGGAACCGGCGGAGGCGGCCTGTTCGAGGTCGGCGTCCGGCAGGACGACGAAGGCGTTCTGCCCGCCGAGTTCGAGGACCACCCGCTTCAGCAGGCGGCCGCAGGTCGCGCCGATCTCCCGCCCGGCCTCGGTGGAGCCGGTGAACGACACCATGGCCACGTCCGGTGCCTGCACCAGGGCCCGGCCGGTGTCGGCGCCGCCGTGCACCACCTCCAGCACGCCCCCCGGCAGCCCGGCGTCGGCGAGGATCCCGGCCAGGACGCGGCCGCCGGACAGCGGGGTGTGCGGATCGGGCTTCAGCAGCACGGTGTTGCCCAGCGCGAGGGCCGGGGCGACCGAGCGCAGGGCCAGCAGCAGCGGGAAGTTCCAGGGGACGATCACCCCGACGACGCCCAGCGGCACCCGCCGCACCTCGGTCTGCCTGCCGGGGTCGGAGCCGGGGCCGTGCGGGGCCTCGGGCTCCCGCACCAGTTCGGCGGCGTGCCGTAACTCCCCGGCGCCGGCGTGGACCTCGTAGAAGGCCTTGCCGGGGATCGACCCGCCCTCGCGGACCAGCAGGTCCTGGACCTCCTGGGCGCGTTCCAGGAGCAGCCCGGCGGCGCGCCCCAGCACCTCGGCCCGGTCGGTGGCCGGCAGCGCCGCCCAGCCCGGCGCGGCGGCGGCCGCCCGGCGGGCGGCCGAGGCCACGGCACCGGGTCCGGCGAGCGGGACGCCACCCAGCTCCTCGCCGGTGATGATCTCGCGGCTGACCAGCAGCCCGGTCTCGGTCGCTGTGCTCACCTGCGTACCTCGGTCTCGTCGTCGGTGGGGGTGGCGGGGCGCTCGCGGCGGGTCAGCACGGCGAAGGCGGTGACCCGGCCGGCGTCGGCGGTGACGGTCACGTTGACGTCACCGCTGAGCACCGTGTCGGCGAAGCGCGCCAGCTCTCCCTTGAACAGCAGGGTCCAGGGCCCTCCTTCGGGGCCCCGTACGTCGATGTCGCCCCAGCGGCCGCCCACCCGGGGCGGCGCGGCCAGGGCTCGCAGCGCGGCCTGCCGCAGCGACCAGCCGACCGCCGAGGCGCCGCCGGCCGGCAGCCGCAGCGCCTCGGGGCCGTGCCAGGCCACCAGCCTCCGGAAGGAGTCCACGTGGACGTCGCAACTGCCCACCCGCACCACGGTCCTGCCCTCCGCGGACGCCCCCGCCGATTCCTCAGGCATGGACCGGCCGCCCTTCGGCCAGCATGTGCTCGACCATCGCGACGAGGTTCCCGACGGTCAGCCGCTCCAGCATCCGGTCGAGGGTGAGTCTCCCCGCCCAGACTTCGGGGTCGAGTTGCGGCATGACGACCGCCAGCCTTTCCAGACCGCGCCGGCTGATGATTCCGTTCGCGTCGCAGAATTCCTCGTCCGGGACCTCGCCCTGGAGATAGCGGCCGCACCGTTCGACGGAGAGGACCACCGGGACGCAGCATTCGATCCGGAAGAACACGTCGAGCAGGTCGAGCGATTCCAGGCCGAGGTCGGAGGCGAAGGCGAGATCGGGATGGTATTTCTCCGGGTCGATTCCCATCGCCTCCACGACGACGGACCGCACCAATTCCTCGACGTCATAGCGAGGCATGCGCATCACTCCCATCCGGCAGCTCGGCCGGCCGCGGCTTCGGGGCCTTCCCCCACCAGATCCGCCGACCGCCCCGGACCGGACACCTCGCCCCCCGGGCACCGCCCGCAGGGCGCCGGCCCGGACGGCGGCACGGGCTCGCCCTCCTCCGCGGCCGCCAGCGCGCGGCGCAGTCTGCGCAGGCAGCGGGTGCGGATGGGGCCGACCGAGCCCAGCGACATCGACAGCGCCGAAGAGATCTCCTCGTACGAGGCCGGCGGGTCCTCCAGCGCCATCCGCAGCACGCCGCGGCACTGGTCCGACAGGCCGTGGATGGCCCGCAGGACCTCTTCCTTGCGGTGCGCCCGCAGGGTGATCTGCTCGGGGCTCTCGTGGTGGCCGGACAGGACCTCGAGGGTCTGGCTGTCCCCCACCATGACGAGTCGCTTTCCCCGTGTCACCACTTTGAGGGATTCACGCCTCGCCACGGTGGCGAGCCAGTCACCGATCCGGTCCGGGTCGCGAATGCGGTCCACATTCTGCACCAGCCGGAACCAGGTCAACTGCCGTACGTCCTCGGCGTCCACGTCGTTCATCCGGTGGCTCCGGATGACGGACCAGACGAGCCGGCCGAATCGCTCGACCATCTCGTCCCAGGCCGTTTGTTCCCCTCGCGCACACCCCGCCAGAAGCTCCGCATTCCCCTTCCGGGTCATTGGGATTCCTCCGTCTGGAAATTACCGGACTTTCGACGGGTGCGTATTCCATGCAACCCGGCGCGGGGGTTTGCGGGCAAGCGGTGCCCGCTGTCAGCAAGCGGCCTGGCCGCACCTGGACAGCGGTGCGTCCGGTGCGCGGACCGGGTCACGGTGGCGCACGCCTGGGCGCGCCCCACGGCGGCACCGCACGGGTGCGGTGCCGCGGGTGCACCCGACCCTCCCTAGGCCGCCGAAGGCGCGGGGGCGGGGGTCGTCTCGGGGTCGGGGCCGGGTTCGGCCGTGCGCTCGCGGGCGGAGACGCCGAGGCTGACCAGGGCGCAGGCGGCCGCGAGGGCGGCGGTGAGGTACCAGTTGAGCCCCGGGATCCCGGTGTTGTGGGCCAGGTCGAACAGGGCGCCCGCGACCAGCGTGCCGGCCATGTTGCCGAAGCTGCGGAAGAAGTGCATGGCGCCCATCGCGCGCGCCAGCCGGTCCGCCGGGATCCGCCGGGTGACCCACAGGTCGAACGAGGGCGTGAAGAGGATGTCCCCGAAGACCACCACGAAGCAGCCGACCACCACCCACAGCACGTTCCGCCCCGCGCCGAACAGGACGAACGCCAGCGCCATCGCACCGAACGCGACCGCCATGACCTGCCCGGGACGGAAGTGCTTGATCATGAACCGGAAGGCCGGGTACTGCAGCGCCATCAGAGTGATGCCGCTGATCCAGAAGGGCGCCGAGACCGGCAGCCCCTTGACGTACTCCTCCATGAACAGCGGCATGCCGACCAGGAAGCTGATCGACATGATCCAGAACAGGCTGGACAGGAAGAAGTAGCGCGTGCCCGCACCCGCCTTCAGGCCCTTCAGGACCGCGAAGTTGACCAGCGGGGTCGCTGCGGCGGCCGCCCGGTCCTGCTCCTCGTCGCGCGGGATGACGAAGACCGCGGCCAGGCAGTAGCCCGCGAAGAGCGCGAAGACCACCCCGAACAGCACGCGCATGTCGGCCCACAGGAAGAGCCCGCCGACGACCGCACCGGCGATGACGCCGGTCTGGCAGGCCATCTGGAAGTACGAGAAGGCCTTCGCGCGGTGCTCCTCCGGCAGCGCGCCCAGGATGTTCTTCAGCCCCGGGAAGGACATGCCCGACCCGAAACCGACGAAGAAGGCGCACAGACCGTACGCCACGAGCCCGTCCGCGAAGCCCATCAGGCCGAGGGCGACGGCCTCCAGGGCGATGCCGGCGATGACGCTGCCGCGGGTGCCGAGGCGGGCGCCCAGCCCCTCGTAGAAGAAGGTGGAGGACAGCCGGCCCACGTAGGTCAGGAACATCACGAACCCGGCCCAGAAACCGCTGTACTCGACGCCCAGGGTGGAGATGAGGTGCGGGAAGTAGATGTAGTTGCCGACGTGCGCCAGCGCGATGCCGACGCAGACACCGGCGAGCGTCCTTTTCGCCGTTGCGTTCACGAGTCCGACCTCTCGTCGTGGTGCAGGCCGACCTTCCCTCCCGAGGGGGTCGCCCGCAGGGACCTGATCTCCTGCGCGACGGCCTGGCGGTCGACCACCACGCCTGCCGCGACGGTGAGTTCGGGCAGGGTGGACAGCGGTTCTTCCTTGGCGGCCGCCGGGAGCAGGTTGAAGGTCGCGGGGGCGCCTTCGTGAAGAAGATCCGGCGAGGGTGCCGACCCGGACACCTCGTCGAAGAAGAGCCGGTTGTCCAAGGTGGCGGCGCGCAGCAGGCCGTGCCGCAGGGCGGCGCGCTCGCGCGGGTCGTCGCCGGCGAGCCGGTCGAGCTCCCCGAGCAGGCTGTAGCCGTGGAAGGCGCCGGTGTTGCCGCAGTCGGTGCCGACCAGCATGCCGCGGCGGGACAGGGCCCGGAGGCTGTTGGCCCGCATGGTGGCGAGCGCGGCGGTGCGGGTGTCCTGGCAGCCGAAGCGGATGCCGAAGGGCTCCTCGACGCCCGCGACGAAGTCGAGGTTGGCCGGGTCCTGGGTCTCGCGGAAGCCGGGCCTGCCGTACTCGCGCCGGAAGTCCTCCCGCTCCATGACCATCGGGTACAGCCCGCCGAGGGTGGAGACGAAGCGCGCCCCCTCCAGGGCGTGCCAGTCCTGCGCCGTCAGCTCCAGGTCGCGGACGGGGTGGGCGAAGAGCCGGAAGCCGTACGCGTACGCCTGCAGGACCTCCTCGCGGGTGTTGCAGTCGAGGATCGCGGGCAGCCCGTGCGCGTGGACCACCCGCGCGACGTGCTCCAGCACGGGCGCGGGCAGCCGCGAGAAGCGCCGGGCCGTGCCGGGCTGCTCGGTGCCGTCGGTGAACATGACCTTGAGGAAGGTCGCGCCGCGCGCGCGGTTGGCGGTGATCAGCGGCTCCAGGTCGTCGCCGACCCCGAGCATGAAGACCGGAGCGGGGAACTCCACGCCGTGCCCGGTCAGTCCCTCGCCGTCGCGCATGGAGGTGGCCGCGTAGCCGCAGTGCGCCAGCCGCGGGTACGGCACCGGGGACGTGGCGCGGCCGGCCTCCCAGGCGTCGGCGACCAGCGGGAAGCCGAACATGTCGACGACGTGCGTGACGCCGTGGAAGAGGTACGACAGGGCGGAGATCCGCGCGTCGTCGAGGGAGTCGTCGAAGTTGGCGGGCAGCGCGAGGTGGGCGTGCGCCTCGACGAAGCCCGGCCACAGCTCCGGCTCGCCGCCGGCCCGGACGTCCCGGTCGGCGACCGCCTCGATCCGGGTGAAGACCCCCTCGCCGACCTCCACGTCGTACAGCGTCTGCGGGTCGAGGAGGGGGACGGCGACGCGCCGGAGCGCGCTCACCGGGCGACCTGGACGGACAGGTCGACGGCGATCCGGTCCAGCGCCGCCTCGCAGCGGCCCCCGGCCTCCGCGCGGCCGTTGCCGGTGAAGATCACGTGGCCGAGCCAGTCGAAGTTGCTCTTCGACAGCCGCGCGACACCGGTGCCGGGGGCGCGGTAGCTGAGGGCCTCGACGAAGCCCGGCTGCTCGTTGAGCGCGGTGAAGTCCACCGCGCGCAGGGTGCCCTCGACCGGCGAGCCGAACCAGCGGCCGCTCGCGGTGACCGTGCCGGGGAAGGGCAGGTCCGGCGTCTGACCGAGCGCCTGGCGGATGACCTCCAGGTAGGGGTCCACCCCGCTGGAGATCTTCATCAGCTGCGGCACGATGCCGCCGATGAGCCGGCCGTTGACCTCGCACAGCACCGGGCCGTCGGCGGACAGCAGGTACTCGGCGTGGATGAAGCCGAAGTCGATGCCGAGGGCGCGCAGCGCCTTCTCGTTCATCTCGAACAGCTCGTCCTGCAGCGGGTGGCCGCGGAAGTACGTCGCGCCCATCTCGATGAAGTACGGGAAGCCGCTCAGGCAGCGGTCGGTGATGCCGAGGTTGACGATCTCCCCGCCGTCCAGCACCACGGCCTCGACGGAGACCAGCTCGCCCTCGACGAACTCCTCGACGACGACGTCCGGGATGCGGGTGACGCCGCGCCCGTAGTCGGCGACCTCCGCCAGGTCGGCGAGGTAGGCCGCCAGGTCCTCCTCGCCGGTGAGGTGCAGGACGTGCAGGCTCGCCGTGCCGTCGGAGGGCTTGACCACGCACGGGAAGCCCACCTCGCGGATCGCGGCCTCCACCTCGTCCAGGGCGCGGGCGTGCGCGAAGCGCGGCTGGCGCACGTCGGTGCCGGCGAGGGTGAGCCGGGTGCGGTGCTTGTGGCGGGCGTTGAGGGCGCCCTCCACGCTCATCCCGGGCAGGCCGAGGGCGCGGGCGACGGAGGCGGTGTGGACGGTGTGGTACTCGCTGTAGGTCGTCACGCCGTGGACCGGGCTGCTCGCGTGCACCTCCTTCGCCAGCTGCTCCAGCGCGTCGATGGAGAACGCGGACTCGCTGGTGATCACCCGGCAGCGGGGGTGGGCGAAGGCCGGCTCGGCGAGCGGTGACGCGGCGACGTAGAAGCCGGGGTCGGCGCTGACCAGCGTCACCTCATGGCCCAGGGACAGGGCGTTGGCGATGCCGGCGACGCCGTTCGGATTGCATTCGACCATCAGTACGTGCATGAGAACCCCCTCGGTTGGTGCGGGATCGGATTCAGTGCGCGGAGCACGGCGGGCAGGTGGAGGCCGAGCGCGGCCATCACCTCCTGGTGGTCGCCGCCCTCGGACGGCCAGCCGTGGCCGGCGCCGACGGAGGTGACCTCGCAGGCCGGCAGCAGCAGCGCGAGGGCCTCGGCGACGCCGCCCTCGGTGCGGTGCTCTTCGACGACGACGAAGCGGCGGTGGTGGCGGGCGAGTTCGGCCGCGGCGCGGGAGAGGTGGGCGTGGTCCAGGTAGGTGAGGTGGGCGTGCGCGGTGCCGGGGCACTCCGCGCGGGCGGCCAGCGCGAGCCGGGTGCCCTCCTCGCCGACCGAGACCAGGCACCGCTCGCCGGCGGCGCCGGAGCCGTGGTGCTCCCAGGTGACGGTGCCGCCCTCCGCGACGGGCGCCCGCAGGCTCTCGTACGCGGCGTTGCGGCCGGTGCGGATGTAGTGCGGACGTCCGGAGCGCACCGCGGCGCGGACCACGGAGCGCATCTCGGCCTCCCCGTACGGCGCGGCGATCGTCACGCCGGGGATGCTGCGCAGGACGGCCAGGTCCTCCAGGCAGTGGTGCGTCGTGCCGAACCACGCGCCGGACACGCCCGCGTACGGGGCGACCACGGTGACGCCGGCGCGCAGGTAGCCGAGGGTCAGCTTCAGGCTCTCGGCGGCGCGCAGCGCGGCGAAGGGGGCGAAGGTCGAGACGAACGGCTTCCATCCGGCGGCGGCCAGCCCGGCCGCCATGTCGACCATCGCGGCCTCCGCGATGCCGAGGTTGAGGAACCGTTCGGGGTGCGCCCGCTGGAAGGGGTGCCCCTTGCCGCCGAGGTCGGCCTCCAGGCACAGGACCCGGTCGTCCCCGGCGGCGAGCGCGGCGAGTTCGGCGCGGTAGGCGTCGCGCCCGGACAACGTCATCGCAACGGTCCCTTCCACGGAGCGGCGCACACGGCGACCGCGAGGGGACGAGTGGCGGTGTCCCCGCCGAAGGCCCCGAACCGGCCACGGTGGTGCGCCCGCTGGAAGGGGTGACCCCTGCCGCCGAGGTCGGCCTCCAGGCACAGGACCCGGTCGTCCGCGACGGCGAGCGCGGCGAGTTCGGCGCGGTAGGCGTCGCGCCCGGACAACGTCATCGCAACGGTCCCTTCCACGGAGCGGCGCACACGGCGACCGCGAGGGGACGAGTGGCGGTGTCCCCGCCGAAGGCCCCGAACCGGCCACGGTGGTGCGCCCGCTGGAAGGGGTGACCCCTGCCGCCGAGGTCGGCCTCCAGGCACAGGACCCGGTCGTCCCCGGCGGCGAGCGCGGCGAGTTCGGCGCGGTAGGCGTCGCGCCCGGACAACGTCATCGGATCAGTCGCTTCCACTGGGCGGCGCGCGCGGCGTCGATCGTCACGTAGTGCGAGGCGGCCTTCCCCTCGACGGGCGGCACGCCCTTGCCCTTCACGGTGTGCGCGACGACCGCGAGCGGGCGGGTGGCGGCCGACCGGTCGGCGGCGAACAGGGCCGACAGCGCGCCCAGGTCGTGGCCGTCGACCTCGACGGTGTCGAAGCCGAAGGCCGCGAAGCGCTCCGCGAGGTGCGGCAGGGGGGAGATGTCGGCCACCATGCCGTCGTTCTGGCCGCCGTTGCGGTCCACGACCAGGACGAACCCGCCGAGCCGCTGGGCGGCCGCGACCTGGCAGGTCTCCCATACCAGGCCCTCCTGGAGTTCGCCGTCCCCCGCGACGGCGATCGCCTTGCCGGTGCCGCCCTGCAGCCGTTGCGCGAGCGCCCAGCCCGCGGCGTACGCCACGCCGTGGCCGAGGCTCCCGGTCGGGAACACCACGCCCGGCACCTTGGGTCCCGGGTGGCCGGTGTAGGGCCGGCCGGCCAGACCGTAGTGCGGGGCGGGGTTGTCCGGGATCACGCCGGTGACGTGGAGCGCGGCGTACAGGCCGGCGGCGGCGTGGCCCTTGCTCAGGACGACCTGGGTGCCGTCGTCCGCCGCGGCGGCGTGGTCGAGGGCGGCGACGAGGACGTCGAGGACGGACAGGCTCCCGCCCAGGTGGCAGCCGCGGGGGCTCGCCGCCATGTCGACGACGAGTTCGCGGGCGCGGCGGGCCCGTTCGACGAGCGGCCGGTGCGCGGTCTCCCGTACGGCGGTCGCGGGCGTCATGCCGCGCCGCCGGAGGTGAACCAGTGGCGGACGGCGTCGGCGAGGACGCCGCGGGCGCGGCGGTACTCGTCGGCCGGGAGGCGTTCGGCGTCCGTGTGGTCGAGGGAGGCGTCGCCGGGCCCGTAGGCGACCATGGGGACGCCGTGCCAGGTCGTGGCGAGGGTGTTCATGTCGGAGGTGCCCTTCTTGACGACGTGCCGGGGCCGGATGCCGGCGCGCGCGAACGCGCGGCCGAAGGACCTGGCCAGGGTGGTGGCGCGGCCGCCCGCGACGCCGGGGGTGGCGCGGAGCACCTCGACGGCGAGGCCGTCGCCAGGGGCGTCGAGCACCAGGGCGGCCTTGCGGACGGTGGCGAGGTCGGCGTCCGGCGGGATGCGGAAGTTGAGCGTGCCGACGGCCCGCTGGGCCTCCCGGGAGTCGTGGGTGCGGACGTCGATGAGGGCGCTGAGCGCGTCGGGCGCGTGGGCGGCGACGGCGGCGCGGATGCCGGCGACGGCGCGCAGCAGCAGGTCGGGCGCGGTGACGGCGCCCATGCCCGCGGAGTGGCCGCTGGCGGCGGTGGCCGTGAGGCGGAGCTTGAACAGGCCGAAGTAGCCGAGGGTGAGGGTGCCGGAGCCGCTGGGCTCGCCGACGACGACGGCGTGGGCCGGGTAGTGGTCGCGGGCGTGGAAGGCACCCTTGGCTGAGGAGACCTCCTCCTCGACGGCGCCGACGACCCGCAGCTGGCCGTCGTCCGGGACGTCGGCCGCGGCCAGCACCTCCAGGAACGCGGCGAGGCTCCCCTTGGCGTCGACGGTGCCCCGGCCGGAGAGTTCGCCGTCCTGCCAGGCGGCCGGCCAGTGGTGCGGCACGGTGTCGAGGTGCCCGAGGAGCAGCAGGCGGCGCGGGCCGTCCCCGCGGGTGGCGACGAGGTTGCCCACGGCGTCGATGTGCGCGTCGATGCCGTGCCCGGCGCACCACTCGCGCAGGTAGGCGGCGAGTTCGTGCTCGTCCCCGGAGACGGAGGGGATGCCGGCGGCGCGGCCGAGCAGGGTCAGGTCCTGCTCGGGGGGCGCCTCGCGCCAGAACCGGGTCCAGCCGGTGGGCTCGGCCAGGGTGTGGGGGCCGGTGATGGCGACGTCCCCGGTCCCGTCGAGGGCGAGTTCGGCGGCGCGGACCTTCTGCCGCATGCGGCCGCCCGCGTACCGCGCGGCCTCGCCGGGGTGGGCGTGGCGGAGCGTCGACGCCGGGTCGGCGGGGTCGGTGAGCAGTCCGGCGGTGCCGGTGACGAGGCGGAGGTGGTCGGCGTCCAGGGCGCGCGCGAGGGCGGCGGCCAGGACGTCGGCGTCCACGTTGAGGGGGGCGCCCCCGTCGCGGTCGCGCACCGGCGGCGACACGCACACCACGTCGTACGCGTCCAGCAGGGCGCGCAGCGCCGCCGTGTCGACGTCCTGCGGGACCCCGGCCCGGTGGTCGCGCACGACGCGGCTGCGGCCCTCGGGCGTGACGGTCTTCAGCGGCCGGTTGGCGCGCCCGCCGACGAGCCCGCCGCGGGCGGCGACGGCGGTGAGGACGGTACGGCCCAGGTCGCGCAGGCCCGCCTCGACCGAGGGCAGGGTGACCCGCTCGTAGGCGTCGACGATGTGCGTCATCTCCTCGGGCGGGCAGTAGCGCACGGTGTCGCCGCTCGCGAGGCGCATTTCGGGCATGGCGCGCCCGAGGGCGGTGTAGTGCCGCTCGATGCCGACGGCGCCGCCCGCCACGAGCAGGACGCGGGCGCCGCGGGCGACGAGGTCGGACAGCTCGTGGAGGATCGCGCCGCGGGCGAGGGTGGCGCTGCCCACCTTGACGACGTACAGGGGCCGGTACGGGGACGTCACGGTGCCACCGCCGTCCGGGGCAGGCCCTCGGTCTCGTCGAGGCCGCAGAGCAGGTTCATCGCCTGGACGGCCTGCCCGGCCGCGCCCTTGACCAGGTTGTCCAGGGCGGCGACGGCGACGGCCTGGTCGTCCTTGACGACGACGGCGACCTCGGCGACGTTGGAGCCCACGACCGCCTTGAGCATCGGGAAGTCCTGCGGCGCCCTGGGCGCGGGGCGCACCTTGACGAAGGGGCGGCCCTTGTAGGCGCGTGCGTAGGCGCGCTTGACGTCCAGGCCGGTCACGCCCTCGCGCAGCCGGGCGTACCCGGTGACGAGGATGCCGCGGGGCACGTCGAGGCTGTGGCTGGTGAAGCGCAGCTCGGGCACGGTGCCGGTGAGGTCGGCGATGGCCTGCCGGATCTCGGGGGCGTGCCGGTGCCCGAAGGGCTTGTGGACACGGAAGTTGCCGGCCCGCTCCGCGGGGTGCTCGCCGCTGTCCCGGCCGCCGCCGGTGGATCCGGTCTTGGCGTCGACGACGACCTCGGGCAGCGCGAGCCCGTCCGCGAAGAGCGGGTGCAGGGCGTAGACCGAGGCGACGGCCATGCAGCCGGGCAGGTTGACGAAGCGGCCCTGCGGGACGGCCGGGGACAGCTCCGGGACGTAGTACGCGAAGTCCTCGGCGGCCGGCTGCTCGGCGGTGCGCGGGTAGTGGGCGCGGACCTCGCCCGGGTCGCGCAGCCGGAAGTCGCCCGCGACGTTGAGGACCCGCTTGGCGTGCCCGGACAGCAGCGGCAGCAGCCCGGGCAGTGTGCCGGTGGGCAGGCAGGAGATGGCGACGTCGACGTCGTTGCCTTCGTCGGCCAGCTCCCGCAGCGGGCGCAGCGTCAGCCCCGCGGCACGCGGGTGGTTGCGCAGCCACGGGTGGACGGCGCCGAGCGCGGCACCGGCGGCGCGTTCGGCGGACAGGAAGGCGAGCTCCACGCCGGGGTGGTCCAGCAGCAGCCGGACGAGCTCTCCCCCGCTGTAGCCGCTGGCCCCCGCGACGGCGACCCGGACCGTGCCGGGCGTGGTGTCAGCCAAGGCGGGCCGCCTTCTCGTAGGGACGGCGGAAGTCGCCCTCCTGGACGAGCTTGCGGATCGCGTCGGGCCGGCGGGCGACCTTGGCGAAGGCGTCGGCGTAGCGCAGGATGCGCTCGTACTCGACCGGGGAGCGCAGCTCGCGGCAGAGCACGAGCGTGGTGTCGAGCATGTGCCGGATCACCGGGAAGTCCTGCGGGGTGTGGTCGCGCACGGCGCCCGGGTTGAGGGTGAAGGGGTGACCGCCGCCGAAGCCGGCCCGGTGCACGAAGGGCAGGTGGCAGGGGATGGGCGTGTTCTGCCACTCGCGGGCCGGTACGCCCTCGGCGACCAGCAGCTCGTGGACGGCCTCCTTGACCGCGTACGCGGGCAGGTCCGCCAGGCCGATCGCCTCGGGGTGCAGGGTGACCCGGTACATGTTGTAGGCGTGGACGTGGCCCTCGGGCACGTACGGCGGGGTGAACAGGCCGGTGTCCTTCAGGGCCTCGCCGAGCAGGGCGGCGTTCCGGGCGCGGACCGCGTCGTAGTACGGCAGCCGCTGCAACTGGCTCGCGCCGAAGGCGGCGGCGATCCAGGCCATGCCGTAGTCGATGCCGTGCCGGTCGAGGTAGGCCGTGGCCCGGTCGTACGACTCCTGCTCGGCGAAGAAGGCGATGCCGCCCT
This sequence comes from Streptomyces sp. NPDC006207, assembly GCF_040613835.1. Lineage (NCBI taxonomy): Bacteria > Bacillati > Actinomycetota > Actinomycetes > Kitasatosporales > Streptomycetaceae > Streptomyces > Streptomyces sp. NPDC006207. The sequence continues at coordinate 182,871 of NZ_JBEXSX010000003.1, forward strand.
CGCCGCCGAGCGGGAAGTTCTTGTCGGCCATCAGGCTCTGCCCGGCGGCGTCGCCGAAGGAGCCGGCCACGCGGTCGCCGACGCGGGCGGAGTGGGCGTGCGAGGCGTCCTCCACCAGGGCGAGGCCGCGGCGGTCGGCCAGGGCGCGCAGCGCGGTCACGTCGGCGGGCAGGCCGTGGACGTGGACGGGCATCAGGGCGCGGGTGCGCTCGGTGACCGCCGCCTCGGCCGCGGCCGGGTCCATGCAGTAGGTGCGCGGGTCGACGTCGACGAAGACCGGGACCGCGTGCGCGGCCACGACGGCCTGCGCGGTGGCGATGAAGGTGAACGCCGGGACGATCACCTCGTCGCCGGGCCGGACGCCCGCGCCGACCAGCGCCATGTGCAGGCTGGAGGTGCCGCTGGCGGTGGGCAGCGCGAACGCCGCGCCCACGTAGGCCCGGTAGGCCTCGGCGAAGTCGGCGACGACCTTGTCGGGGTCCTGCCGCTGGGCCAGCAGGAGGTTGAAGACGTCCTCCTTGGTGATGACCGGGAACAGGGTGCGGCGCAGGTCCCTGGGGATGACCGGCGCGCCGCCGAGGGCGGCCAGTTCGGCGGTCACGTCGTCGGGGTGCGGCAGCGGCAGGGGTGCCGCGGGGAAGTCGGTGATCATGAGTCAGCTCCCGAGAGGTCGCCCGGCGGGGCGGCCTGGGTGAGGGCCATCCGGACGCAGGCGGCGACCAGCGGGCTCAGCCGGTAGTTGAACTGCACGCCGGGCACCAGTCGCGGGTCGGCCTCCTCCTGCGTCCACATGGTGCGCAGGTCGTACGCGCCGAAGATCTTGAGCCGTTCGGCGCGGGCCCACACGGCGGGGTCGTCGGTCAGGACCGCGGCGGCCGGGCCGAAACCGAGGCCGGTGAGGTCGACGACGAGCACCGGCGCGGTGCCCGCGGCGGCGAGCCGGGCCAGGTCGTGGGCGTTGCCGACGTCAAGCTCGACCAGGTCGTACGGGACCGGGCCCGCGGCGTCGCCGGTGGCGCCGGCGACGGCGGTGATGCCGAGCCAGTCCAGGAACGCGCGTTCCCGGTCGCCGGCGCCCGGCCGGGCGGCGACGCGGTCGCCGTGGCCGATGCCCTGCCCGGCGAGCGCCCCGTGCAGGGCGCCGCTGCGGCTGTTGAACAGCGCGGCCCTGGCGCGGCCGGTGCGCCGGGTGAGCAGCCGCTCCAGGCCGGGCAGTTCGCGGTCGCTCTTCTCGATGCTCATCACCACGCCCGAGGTGAGGACCCGGGTGAGCACCGTGGCGGTGTCGAACGCTTCCATGGGTGGGGTTCTCCTCCGTCTGCCGGTTACGCGGCGGTGGCGGCGGACTCGGGCCGGTAGGTCTCGACGACGTAGTCCGCGAGGTGGCCGGCCACGTCCACGCCGTGCTTGGCGGAGGAGCGGGCGAACTCGGGGTTCGCGTTGACCTCCAGGACCATCAGCTCGCCGGTGGTGCGGTCCTCGACGAGGTCGACCCCGTAGAAGCCCTCGCCGAGCGCGTCCACCACCTGGGCGCAGCGCTTCTCCATCTCGCGGGTCAACGGGACCCGTACGACCTCGGCTCCGAGGTGGGTGTTGGTGCGCCAGTCCGGCGAGACCCGCCGGATGGCGACGACGGGTGTGCGGCCGACGACCACGATCCGCAGGTCGTGGCCGGGCTTGTCGACGTACCGCTGGACCAGGACGGGGAAGAGCTTGCCCGCGGCGTCCGCGGACTCCCGTCCGCCGATCCACGCCTCGACGCACTCCTCGCTGGTCATCCGGGAGACCCCGCGGCCCCAGGAGCCGCTCACCGGCTTGATGACGGCGGGCAGTCCGACCTCGCCGACCGACTCGCGGACCTGCGCGTAGCTGAAGGCGTGGAAGGACTCCGGGTGGGGGACGCCGTGCCTGCTGAACAACAGGGCCTGCAGGCCCTTGTCGTTGCAGGTCTCGATCGTCGTCGCGCGATTCAGCGCGGGAACTCCGCTGAATTCCAGCCGGCGGGCCACATTGACGGCCTCGCGGTGCGAGAGATTGCGGATGAGTGCGAGGGCGGGCGGTTTCTTCCGGCCCGTCACCAGCCCCGCCAGGTCCTCCAGCAGGACCGGGCGGACCGCGAGCCCCCGCGAACGCAACGCCTCCAGGAGGAGTTTCTCGTCGGGGCGCAGGACGGTGGCCGACAGCAGCACCTCTAACCCGGCGTCGGACCCGGTCACTCGCCCCAGTCCTCTTCGACCTCGGGCGCGAGCTCTATCCGTGCGCCGGCCTCGGACTTCTCGACGACCTCGTGCTCCTGGCCGCAGGCCGCGCACTCGGTGATCTCGCCCTTCAGCCAGTCCTGCCGGACCGGGATGTCCGTGTCGCACACCAGGCACTGGAGCGCCGCGACAGGAGCAGTCATTTCTCTTTCCTTTCCACTGCATTCCGGGGCGGAAAAAGCAACTTCAGAATCCCCCGCCGGCAACTCGGCGGTCCAGCGGGTTCGCCGCCGTCCTCGTGATACGGCCATCGGGATCCTCAATGGGAAACCGGCCCGTCCGGCGCGCACACCGGCACCGGGGTTTCCCGCGAAAGTGGAATTCACCTTGCTGCGGTGCGACCACGGTGCGGATCACGGTGCGACGACGGTGCGGATGAACATCCGGGGAACGGACGGTGACGGCGGCATCCGTCGAACGATGTGTTCGATAAGTCCGTTATGTGGATGCTAGCTTCGGCCCGTGAACGACTCGGGCCTGCTCACCCTCGACACGCCGCTCCCACCGGCCACCCGCCGCACCCCGCGGCTCCTCCACTGGGTCACCGCGCTCCCCGTGCTCGCGCTGCTCGGCTGGTCCGTCACGACGGCGGAACTCCACGGGGACATCCGGTACGTCCTGGCGTGCCTGCGGACCGCCGGCGCGGACGGCCTCTCGCCCTCCGAGACGTTCACCCACCGGCCGTTCTTCTACCGGTGGTTCGTCGCCGGGCTGGACTCGGTCACGGCCGGACCGGTCGCCGTGCGCGAGATGATCATCCGGCTCGCCGGAATCCTGCTGTGCGCGGCCGCGGCGCTGGTGCTGCGCTGGGCCATGGCACGCCGTCTGCCGCGTCGCGACGCGACGATCACGGCCGCCGTGGTAGGGCTCTCCCTCGCGTTCGCGCCGCGGACCGACTTCCTGCAACCCGAGTGGGCCGCGACGCTGCTGTCGGTGGTGGCGGTCGCCTTGGTGCTGGGCCTCGACCGGCCGTGGACCGCCGCGCTCGTGGCGTCGTTGCCGCTGGCGCTCGCGGTGCTGATGAAGTACTCCACGGCGGCGACGGCCGCGATGGCGCTTCTCGTCGTCCTCGCCGTCGACCGGCTCAGGGCGTTGCTGCTCGCCGGGACGACGGTGGCCGGCGGGGCCCTGCTCTTCGCGATCAGTCTGTGGTCGGGGTCCCACGAGTGGCAGTGGGTCCGCGACATGCCCCGGATCAACAAGGGGGCGCTGACCCGGCAGGGCGTGGACCCCGCCTTCCTGCTCGACAGGGCCGCCGACTTCCTGGCGAACCGGGTCTACTTCAGCCCGATGGTCGCCCTGCTCCCCGCCGCGCTGCTGCTGTTGCTGTCCCGTCAGGCGGACCGGCGCAAGCGGGTGGAGTGGGCCGTGCTGGCGGTGCTGGTCTGCGCCGGCTGCCTGGCCGCGGTGGCGGTGCAGGGCAACTGGTTCGCCTACCACGCCGCCGCCCTGCCGGTCTTCGCCGCGGCCGTGTGGGGCCTGGCGGTGGCCCGCTGGTACGCGGACCTCAAGCGGCCGCCGCTCTTCCTGACCGCGGTCACGGCGCTGTACGCGGTACTGGTGCCCCTCGCCTCCCTCGCGCCCGCCTGGGCCCAGGGGACGGCGGCGGGCTGGCTGGCCGGCGCTGTCGCCCTGGCCGCGGCGTGCGCCGACCTGCGCCTGGCCCGTGACGGTGCGCGCCGCCCCGGCACCGCCCGGTGGCGTCGCGCCGCCCTGGCCCCGGTCGCGCTCTGCGGGGCGTTGTGCGTGGCGGTGACGGTCTGGCCCTCCTCCCCGCACCTGATGAGCCGTGCCGGGGTGAGCTCGACCAACGCCGAGTACCTGCGGACCAGCGCGGACAAGGCCGCCGCGGCGGACGCGGTGCGCCGGCGGATCCCCGACGGCGCGCCCGTGCTCTACCTGGCCTTCGGCGACGACGCCTACTTCGTGGACCACCCGGTGCGGTGCCGGTACCCGATCCCCACCTTCCTGCAGCGCGTGCGGTACCTGCCGGACGTGAGCGCGCTCCGGTCGCACGCCGAGAACGCCCGCTGCATCACCGAGGACCCGGCGCCCTACGCCGTCCTGCAGCGCGCCTGGTTCGACCTGGACCGGGTCGACCCCTCGGTCGCGGCCCGCATCGAGGAGGTCTACGACTGCCCGGAGACCGCGGACCCACGGGACCTCGTCGTCTGCCGGCTCCGGGCGGGCCGCGGGTAGCGCCGCCCGGAGCAGGCCGCGCGCTCAGTGCACCGCGAGGCGCAGCGCGAAACCGATGAGCAGCACTCCGGTGACGCGTTCGACGCGGGCCCGCACCACGGGCCGGCGCAGTACCGCGCCGACCCGGTCGACCACGACGACGTAGGTGCCGAACCAGGTCACGTACAGCACGGCGAAGACCAGCGAGAGCAGGAGCGCGCGCGGCAGGACGCTGCCCTGGGCGGGCAGGAACTGCGGGAGGAAGGTCACGAAGAACAGGGCGACCTTCGGGTTGAGGGAGTTGGACAGGAAGCCCTGCCGCAGGTGGGCCGCGCCGTTCGGCGGCGGGTCCCCGTCCGCCGGCTCCGGGGAGTCGGCGGCGCGGCGGGCCGCGCGCAGGGTCGTGAAGCCCATGTACAGCAGGTAGCCCGCGCCCACGGTGCGCAGCACCGTGAAGGCGACCGTCGAGGCCATCAGCAGCGCCGAGACCCCGAGCGCGGCCGAGGCGATGTGCACGCCCAGCCCGAGCACCCCGCCCACCATCGTCAGCAGCCCGCCCGCGCGGCCCGCTGCCAGGGCGTTCCTGGTGATCAGCGCCTGGTCGGGCCCGGGGATCACGATCAGGACGAGCGAGGCGGCGGCGAAGGTCAGCACGGCGGCGTCCGCAGCCGGGCGGCGAGCGCGCGGAGCACGACCGCGCTGTGCTCGCGCAGGTAGAAGTGGCCACCGGGGAAGGTGCGCACCTCCACCGGAAGGGTCGTCAGCTCCTGCCAGGCCGCCAGTTCGGCCTCGCCGACCCGGTCGTCGCGGCCGCCGAAGACCGTCACGGGGACCTCCAGCGCGGGCCGGTCCCCCCAGCGGTAGGTTTCCACGATCGTGTAGTCCGCCCGCAGCGGCACCGCGACCAGCGCCCGCAGCTCCGGTTCGTCCAGCACCTCCCGCGGGATGCCGCCGTGCAGCCGGGAGACCTCCGCCAGCAGTTCGTCGTCCGGCAGCAGGTGCAGCCCCCGCGAGGTGCGCGGCAGGTGGGGCGCCGGGAAGCCGGAGACCACCAGGCGCTCCGGGAGCCTGCGGCCCGCCTCGCGCAGGGCGCCGGCCAGCTCGTACGCCACCAGGGCACCGAGGCTGTGCCCGAAGAACGTGTACGGCGCGCCGAACGCCACCTGCTCGGTGAGCGCGGCGACCAGTGTCCCCATCGAGGTCAGCGGGGGTTCCCCGAAGCGCGACCCGCGGCCGGGCAGCTGCACGACGTGCAGTTCGACGCCGGTCAGGGCGCGCGCCCAGCGGACGTACTCGGCGGCCGAACCCCCGCCGTGGGCGAAGCAGTACAGCTTCGGAGCGCCGGGCCGGGCGGGCCCGCTGACCAGCCAGCGGGCCGACAGTTGGGTGATCACGGCGGGACTACCTCCCCAGGGGGGCCGGTCGGACGGCGACGAGATGGGCCGCGAGGGCGTCGGCCGTCGGGTGGTCGGCGATCGCCTTGGGTGTCGTGTCGATCCCCAGGTCCTCCTCCAGGCGCCCGCACAGGTCGAGGGTGGTCGCCGAGTCGAAGCCCAGGTGGTCCAGCGGCAGCGTCGGGTCGATCTCGTGGGGCGCGACGTCGAGGAGTTCCGCCAGGAAGGCGACGATCCACTCCCGCATCTGCTCGTACGTCATCGTGTCTCCTCCGTCAGCGGCTCGGACGGGCCGAGCAGCCCCTCCAGGTGGCCGTCGAGCGCTTCCACCGTCGTGTACTGCAGGACCGTGCCGACGGGCACGGTGATCCCGAACGCCGTGCGCAAGGACGCGACCAGCCGGGCCGCGAGCAGCGAGTCGCCGCCCGCCTCCAGGAAGTCGTCGGCGAGGTCGGCGCTGCCGAGGCCGAGCACCTCGCGCCAGATCTCGACCAGCTTGCGCTGACGGTCGGTGCGCGGCGGCTTCGCGGGCCGGCCGCGCGCGGCGGTGCGGGCGCCGGCCTTGGCGAGCGCCTTGCGGTCGACCTTGCCGGTGCCGCTGAGCGGCAGCTCGGTCAGCGCGAACAGCTGGGCCGGCACCATGTGGGCGGCCAGCTGCCCGGCGGCGAAGTCCCGCAGCGCGTCGGGGGCGAAGCGGCTGCGCCGGTCGGGGCCGCGTGCCACGAGGACGTCGAAGCCCACCGAGCCGGGGCCGCCGTCGCGGGGCGTGAGCACGGCGCTGTCGGTGAAGCCCGCGGCGGCGAGTTCGGCCGCCCACTGCGCGCGGTCGAGCAGCGGGTGCGTGGTGCGCAGTTCGGTGTCCTCGAAGGTGTCGAAGCCCTGCTGGAGCCCCATCACCAGGTCGAACCACGGGTGGAAGGCGGTCTGCTCGACGATCAGCAGGGTCCCGCCGGGGGCGAGCAGCCCCCGCAGGGTGCGCAGCGTGCGGCGCACCTGACGGGTGTCGTGCAGCACGCTCGCGGCGACGACCAGGTCGGCGGTGTGGTCCTCGAAGCCCTGGGTCTGCGGGGGCGCGTCCAGGTCGAGCAGGTCGCAGCGCAGGAAGGGGTGCTCCGTGCCGAGGACCTCGCGGGCCCGGTCGGTGAAGTAGCGGGAGATGTCGGTGAACAGGTACTCCGTGGGCGCGGTGCGGCCGGCGGGCAGCAGCGGGAGCAGGTGCCGGGTCAGCGAGCCGTAGCCCGCGCCGACCTCCAGGACGCGCAGCGGCCGGTCGGCCGGCCATCCGGCGGTGAGGCGGCGCACCGCTTCCGTGGCGACGGCGTACGTCGGGCCGAACAGCCGCTCGTAGACGCCGGGGGTGCGGTCGGAGGCGTACAGCTCGGCGGAGTGCACGCTCTGGGTGAGGACCCCGGCGACGTCCCCGGCCAGGGCCAGCATCCAGTCGGTGACGTCCTCGGGGATGCCCAGCACCACGCCCAGCACGGTGCGGCTGCGGGCGGCGAGCGCGTCGGGGATGCCGTCCGCGGCGGGCGGCCGTGCCGCCACCGCCCGGGCCAGCCAGCGCTCGTAGCGCGGGGCGACACCGGCGGCGTCGTCGGGCAGGCCCAGGCGGCGGAAGGCGGTGCCGACGGCGGTCGCGTACACCTCGTTCAGCACGTCCCAGGCGGCGCGCAGCTCCCGCGGCGAGGGACCGGGGGCGGGCACCTCGGCGGCGGAGCACAGCCCCCGCCAGTCGGCTTCGGCCCGGTCGGGATCGGCGTGCTCGGTGACGAAGAGCCCGTCGGCGCCGCCGGGGTCCCCGGCCGGGACGACGTAACCCAGCAGCCGGGCCGCGCCGGCCTCGCCGTCGGCCTTCACCACGACCGCGCTGTCCACGCCCGGGTGCCGGGTGAGGGTCGCCTCGATCTCGCCGAGCTCCACACGATGTCCGTTGATCTTGACCTGACCGTCCCTACGGCCCAGGAACTCGATGCTGCCGTCCGGCAGGTAGCGGCCGAAGTCGCCGGTCCGGTAGAGCCGTTCGCCGGTGACCGGATGCGTGACGAAGGCCGCGGCGGTGCGCTCGGCGTCGCCCCGGTAGCCGCGGGCCAGGCCGTGGCCGCCGATGTACAGCTCGCCTGCGGTCCACACGGGACAGGGCGCGTACCGCTCGTCGAGGACCTGGAAGGTCTGGTTCCGCAGCGGCTTGCCGTACGGCACGCTCGTCGCGCCCGCCGGGACCTCCTCCACCGGGTGGAAGATCGACCAGATGGACACCTCGGTGGCACCGCCCAGGCTGATCACCCGCGCCCGGGGCCACAGCGCGTGAATGCGGCCGGGCAGGTCGACGGGGATCCAGTCGCCGCTGAGCAGCACCAGCCGCAGGTCCGGCAGGACCTGCGCGCCCCCGGCCTCCAGATGCTCGATCAGCATCTGCATCTGCGCGGGCACCGAGTTCCACACCGTCACCCCGTGCGCGGCCATCACCTCGGCCCAGTGCGCGGGTTCGGCCCGCTGGTCCGGGTCGGGCAGCACCAGCGCGGCCCCGGCGGCGAAGGTGCCGAACAGGTCGTGCACGGACAGGTCGAAGCCGAGGTCGGCGAGGCCGAAGAGACGGTCGGTGGGGCCGATCCCGAAGCGCTCGTTGATGTCGGCGACGGTGTTGAGGGCCGCCCGGTGCTCGATCATCACGCCCTTGGGGGTGCCGGTCGAGCCCGAGGTGTAGAGGACGTACGCCAGGTCGGCGGGGTCGGCCGGGCCCGCCTGCACGGCGGCGTCCGGGGTGGCGGTGGTGCCGGAGGGCGGCTCGGTGACGACGCGGGGCAGGTCCTGCGGCCACTCCAGCCGCGCGTCCGTCCCGGCGTCCGTGACCACCGCGACCGCCCCGGCGTCCGTGAGGATGCGCTCCCGACGCAGGGCGGGCAGTTGCGGCCCGACCGGGAGGTAGGCGCCGCCCGCCATGAGCACGCCGTAGGCGGCGGCGACCTGGGCGGGGCCCTTGTCGAGGGTGATGCCGACGGTACGGTCGCGCAGGTCGCCGCCGGAGAGCCGGCCGGCGACGGAGGCGGCCCACGCGGCGAGTTCGCCGTAGGTCACGGTGCCGGTGGTCGTGATCACGGCGGGACGCCCCGGATGCCGCTCGGCACGGTCGGGCAGCGCGGAGTGCAGCAGTCCGGACGGCGCCTCGCCCTCGGTGCCGTTGGCGGCCTCCCGGGCGGTGAGCTGGTGGGCGGGGAGCGGGATCACCAGCTCCTCGTCCCACGGGGCGCCGTCGGCGGCGAGCCGCGCCACGGCGCCGGTGTAGGCCGCGAACATGTCGTCGAGCATGCCCTCGGGGAAGAGCTCCTCGACCGCGTCCCAGGTCAGGTCCAGGCTTCCGGTGATGTCGACGACCTGGTGGTCGAGCCAGACCTGCGGGGTCTGGCTGATCCGGTACGTGATGGAACCGAAGTGGTCCATGGCCGACGAGACGTCCGCGGCGGTGCCCAGGCCGCTGGTGAAGACGACCGGCATCGTCTCGAAGCCGTTCTGCAGGCCGAGGCGGCGACGTTCGCGCAGCGCCTGCAGGGCGCTGACGTGGCGGTGCCGCAGGTCCTTGCGCAGCTGCCGCTGGACGCGGCCGGCCCGCTCGGCCAGCGGAACGCCGCCGCTCGCGTCCGTCTCCAGCAGGCAGATGGACGTGAAGTCGCCGACCACGCGGCGCAGATGGGGGTGGACTCCGCGGTGCCCTGCTCCGTCGCCGGAGAGCACCAGCGGGAGCCGGTTGAAGAGGGTGAGGTTGAGGGTGAACCGGCGGGTGCCGCTCCACATCGCCAGGACCTCGGAGAACACCGTGGCCAGCAGCGCCGTCGGGGTCAGGCCTCGCTCCTCGCAGCGCCCCTGCAGCCGCTTCCAGTCCTCCGGCGCCAGGTGGAACTCGCGGTGCGTGAAGACCGGCTTGTGCACGGCGACCGGGGACTTGGCCAGCGGCAGGTCGGGCGGCGGGGCCAGCGTCGCGGCGCGCGCCGTCCAGTACTCCCGTGCCTCGCGGTGCCGCGGCGACTCGTCGCCCCGCTCCAGGGCGAGCGCGTAGTCGCGGAAGCCCACCTCGACCGGCGGCAGCACCCGCTCCTCGTCCTGGCACAGCTGCGCCCACTCGCTGAACAGCACGGTGATGCTGGCCAGGTCGACCATGAGCAGGTCGAGGCTGACGTGCAGCCGGTCGTGGCCGGGCAGCCGGGACATGCGGATGTCGAACAGCGGCCAGTCGGCCGCGGTGTACACGCGGTGCGACATCTCCTCGCGCACCTCGGCCAGATGCCGTTGCGCCTCCTGCGGGGGCGCCCCGCGCAGGTCGGTGCAGCGGATCTCGTAGGCGGGGACCTCGGGCAGGATCCGCTGCCGGCCGTCCTCGCCGACGACGCAGCGCAGCATGCCGTGCCGCTCGATCAGCCGGGTCCAGGCGCGGGAGAGCAGCGCCGGGTCCAGGCGGCGGCCCTCCAGCTCGAAGTAGGCGTGCGGGGCGACGTTGCCGAGCACGAAGTTGGGGCCGCGGCCGACCCAGTACGCGTACTGGATCTCGGTCAGCGGGAAGGGGGCGTGGGCGTCGTCGTTCGCGGTCATCGGGATGTCCCCTCCGGGAGGAGTTCTGCCATGGCGGAGCGCAGCCGTACCGGCAGCGGCCCCTCGTCGTCCTCGCTGGCGCGGATGGCCACGCCGAGCGCGAACCGGTCCCACACCTGGAGCACCTGCACCTGCCACAGGGGGCGCTCGGGTTCGGGGATCTCGTCGTCGACGACGGCCAGGCCGCCGTCGCGCAGGCGGTGCACGGAGAAGGCGTCGAAGCCCCGGCACATGCCCATGCCGGTGGCCTTGGTGTACGCCTCCTTGGCGACCCAGGAGTCGGCGAAGGCGTGACCGCGCTGGTCCTCGCGGTCGCGCCGCAGCACCTCGTTCTCCAGGGGGGTGAAGACCTTCGGCGCGAACTGCATCGCCTCGGGCCGGGCGGGGGTGGTCTCGGCGTCCACTCCGGCGGTGCGGCCGCGCACGACGATGGCGGCGATCAGCCCGTTGGTGTGGGTGATGTTGAAGTCCAGCCCCCAGTCGGCACCGTCGACGACGGGCCGGCCGTACTTGCCCTTGCGGAAGCGCCACGAGTCCGGTGGCTCGTCGGTGTAGAGCGACAGGACCTGACGGGACAGCAGCCGTGCGCCGAGGAAGCGGCGCCGGGCGGCGGGGAACAGCAGCCGGTCGTGCCGGGCGCGCTCCTCGTCGGTCAGCAGTTCCAGACCGCCCGTCGCCTCGGCGAACCGGTCCACGTCCTCCTCGGCGAGCAGCCACACGTCGGCGCTGTCGGCGAGCGGGTCGGCGGACGGTACCGCGGTGTCCATGAGCACTGCCTCCATCGGTGGGTCACCAGTTGACGGGGAACGCGCGGAAGGAGAAGAGCAGGCCGTCGCGGTGCGCCGCCTCCAGCGCCGCGGCCACCTCGTCGACCTCCTCGGGGCCGGTCACCCGGCGCGTGGGGTGGAACCGCCGCAGCAGCCGCTCCAGGCAGAGCAGCAGCACCGCCGGGGAGCGCAGCGGCGGGCTCAGGCTCTCCCGGCCGCGCAGGTGGAGGTGGACGACGGCCGCGGCGGCGGAGACCGTCGTGTACTGCTCGGCCAGGTCGAACAGCTCGGCCGACTGGCTGGCGGCCTTGCCGAGGGCGGAGGTGAGCTTGCGGTGCTCCTCGGCGATCCGGTCCAGTTCGCCGGCGAGCGCGTCCGCGGTCGCCGCGCCGTCCGCGAGCCGGGCCGCGTCGCGGCCGGTCGTGGCCGCCGCCTCCCGCCGCAGCTCGGCCACGGCCGCGCGCAGGGTGACCACCGGGTCGTCGACGCCGCGGCTGAACAGCTGCTGCCCGGCGGGCCGGTACGGCTCCATGGGGTGGGCCGGGTCGAAGAGCACGGCGACCCTGGCCGCGGCCTCCTCGACCAGCCCCGGCGGCGGGGTGACGGCGGAGCTGAGCAGCGGTCCGAGCTGCAGGGCGATGTTCTTCAGGTTGACCACGGTGTTGCCGTCGGCGAAACCGGCCACGCCGAAGTCGCGCCGCGCCTTCTGGAAGATCCCGTGCCGCGGGTGGTCGCGCAGCCAGTGGCGGGCGCCGAGCACCACGCCGAGCCGGCCGAGCGTCCCCTCCAGCAGGGTGGGCACGAAGTACTTGACCACCGACGACCAGATGCTGATCTGCGCCGGGGCCATCTGCAGGGCGCGCACCGCGGTGGAGGTCATGGCGTCGGCGACCAGCAGTTCGGCGTAGGACTCCGCGAGCTGCCGCCGCGAGTACGGGATCGCCGAGACCGTGGTGCCGAAGACCTCCCGGGTCGTGGCGAAGTCCAAGGTGGTGCGCAGGGCGGTGTCCACCGTGCTCAGCGCGATCAGGTTGATCAGGACGCGGGCGAACTGCCCGGCCTTCAGGGCGATCTCCAGGCCCTGCCCCTCGCGGCCGACGAGCGCGGCGGACGGCACGAAGCAGTCCCGCAGCCGCACCCCGCTCATGTCGAGGCCGCGCAGGCCGTGCAGCGGCTCGTCGGGCAGCGGTTCGCAGCTGCCCGCGGTCAGGGCGCGCTTGTCCAGGGCGAGGATCGAGTAGCCGCCGGGGCCGCCCTGGGGGGAGGTGCGGGCGAAAAGCATGACGACGTCGGCCTGGGTGGCGTTGCCGATCGTCCACTTCTCGCCGTCGAGCAGCCAGCCGCCCTCGACGGGCCGCGCGGTCAGCTCGTTGGCGAGCACGTCGCTGCCGTGCCGGCGTTCGGACAGGCCCCAGGCCATCTTGCCGCCGGAGCGGACGTGGTCGGCGAAGGACGTGCGCTGCTCGTCGCTGCCCGCGATCCACAGCGGCATGTAGGCGATGCTGGTGATCACCATCGCGGTGGCGGTGGTGGGGTCGCGGCGGGCGACCAGCCGGAACAGGTGGTAGCCGTCCTGCACGTCGACGGCCCGGCCGCCGTGCGCGGCGGGCACGATCCAGTCGTACAGGCCCCAGGAGGCCAGCAGGTCGACGAACTCGTGCGGATACGCCTCGCGTTCGTCCAGGTCGAGGACGCGGGCGTACGGCATGGGACCGGCGGGGTCGTTGGGGCTCCCCAGGTGGCGCTCCAGGTCGGCCATGAGCGCGGGCAGATCGGTCATGTCTCCTCGTCCTCCGGTCCCGGTCGGTCGCACAGCCGCACCGGCAGTGCCGTGAACAGGCGGCGTGCCGCGTCGAGTTCGGCGATCAGCCGGCCCGCCGGGGCGACGTCCCGGCCGGCGGTGCGCGGGTCGCGGCCCTCGGCCACCGTGAGGAGCAGCGCCGTCACGGCGGTGAGCCATCCGGCTCCGCCGGGCTCCGGCTCGCCGTACAGGCCGCCGCGGTCGCGGTGGAACCACCAGGTCAGGGCCGCCGTCGCGGCCGCGTGGAGCGGGCACAGCCGGTCCGCCAGGTCGAGCAGGTCGGGGGCCGTCCGCTGCCGCGGCGCGGCCGCCGCCTCCCGGAAGGTCGCGGCCAGGCCCGACTGCACCCCGGTGACCAGCGTCGCGGCGCGCGTCGCGCCCCTGCGGTGGAGCTCGGCGGCGATGGTGTCGGCGTGCGAGGCGAAGCCGAGCAGGATGTCGTCGCCCGGCCGGGCCCCCAGGTCGAGGGCGGCGGGGTCGAGGCCCGGCAGGGCGGCGCCGCCCAGGTCGAAGAGGGCGGCGAGCCTGCGCTCGCGCTCCGGTTCCGGTTCCCGGGGCGTGGCGTACGCGGGCAGGAACATCGCGACCGCCCGCAGGTTGCCCAGCACGCTGGTGTCGATGACCTCGACCATCGCGTTGTCCCGGACGGCCTTGTCGAGGACGGCGCCCGGGCCGTCGCCGTCCCGCAGCACCGCACGCGCCCCGACGAGGGCGCGGGCACGGTGCGCGCAGTCGGCGGTGAGCCGGGTGGCGACGCGCTTGACGACGGACGAGGCCAGGCCGAAGGTGCCCGGCGCGACATGGGCGTACCGTGCCGCGACGAGCGCCGTCAGGTCGGCGGCCATGAACTCCGCGGCGGCCACCGCCAGTTCCCGCGCCCCGTACGGGGTGTCCGCGACGGGCTCGCCGCCCGTGCGGTGCGCCCGCGCGAACCTCAGGGCGGTGCGCAGCGCGGTGTCGGCGGTCGCCAGGCAGCCCGCGGTGCTCATCAGCCGGACGATCTGCTGGGCCCGCATCGCCCCGGCGAGCCCGGCGCCGGCGCCGCCGACCACCGCGTCCGGCGGCACGGGCACCGCGTCGAAGGCCAGGTCCGCGAAGTCGATGCCCCGCATCCCCGTGGTGCGCCGCGCGGGCAGCCGCCGCACGCGGGCGTCGGCCAGGGTCTCCGGGCCCAGCAGCAGCGCCGTGAACGCCGCCGGGCCCCGGTCCGCGGTCCTGGCCACCACGACGGCCGCGTCGGCGCTCGCGCCGCGCCCCACGAGCCATTTGGTGCCGGTCAGCGTCATGGCGGCGGTGTCGAGGCGGCAGGTGTTCGCCAGCACGTCGCTTCCCGCGTGCTCCTCGGACAGCCCGAACGCGACGGTACGGCCCTCGCGCGCCCACGCGGCGACGGTCCTGCGCTGCTCGGGGGTGCCGGCGGCGAGCACGGTCATGACGGCGGAGATGCCGAACATGGTGGCGGGCATGACGTTCGCGTCCCGCCGGGCGGCGACGCGGACGAGGACGTGGGTGTCCTCCAGCGTGCGCAGGCTCCCGCCGAGGTCCGCGGGCAGGTAGGCGACGTGGAAGTCCTCCTCCCGCAGCCGCGCCTCCCACCGCGCCGGGTACGCCTCTTCGTCGTCACGGGCCGTCCCGGCGGCGAAGCCGTACGGGTTCCCGGGCTCCCACGGATCCCCGAGCGCGGCGTCCAGCGCCTCGGCGGCGGCGAAGGGGGTCTCCGGTCCCGCGGGCGTCACGTCGCCGGGCCTTCGCGGCCGCACTGCGACGGCCGTCGACGACGGCGCGGGGCCGTCCCCCTCCGCCCCTCGGGCCGCACGCGGCCCCTGGCCGCGGTCCGCCGGAGGCCGCGCCTCGTCGTCCCGCGGCGCGTCGACCACGAGGGCCCCGCCCGGCGGTCGCGGTGCCGCGCCGGCCACCCGGCCGGAAGGCCCGCTCCCCCGACCGGACCGGCCCGGGGCCCCGGGGTGTTCCGCATCTGCAGCAGACGCCACCGGGCCGTCCGCTCCGGACCACGGCACGTCGTCGCCCGGAGCGCCGGAGGCGGTCACCTTCACGCCCGCGACGGCTCCGTCCTGCGGGGGCAGCCGGAGCCCGCGCCCCGTCCCCCGCCCGTCGGCGCGGCCGTTCCCCACCTCAGCCGACGGCGACGCCCCCGCTGGCGCCGGGCTGTCCGCCCCGGCGGCCCTGCCGCCTGCCGGGAATGACGGCCGGGCCGTCACGGCCGCACCCCCACCGCGGGGCCGGGCGCGTTCGCGTCGTCCGGCGAGGGCCGGGTCGCGATGCCCGCCGGGAAGGCGACCCCCGCCGCACGCAGGAACGCGAGCCGCTGGTGGAAGGCGGCGCCCGTCATGATCTGCCGGGCGACGTCCGCGACCCGCCGGTGCTCGGGGGCCGCCAGGTACGTCCCGCGGACCCAGGCGTTGAAGCTGCCCATCGCCGGCCCGCACCAGATCTGGTAGTCGACGGCGCGGTCGGCCTCGCCGGTCTTGGCCCAGCGCGAGGCCATGCCCAGGTACCAGCGGAAGACCAGCGCGGCGCGCCGCTTGGGGTTGCCCTCGGCGCGGGCCAGCTGGTCGGGGTCGCGCCGCCGGAAGTACGCGAGGGTCTCGTCCCACACCGTGTCCAGCGGGCGCCGGAAGACCTGCTGCTCCACCTTCTGCCGCACCGCCGCCGGGATGGCCTCGATCCCGTCGTACGTCCGGTACAGCTCGTAGAGCTGCTTGGCCCGCATCGGGAAGAACGTGCCCCGCTTGAGCACCTGGAGCTCGACGCCCATCTCGAACATGTCGGCCGCCGGCGCCATCTCGAAGTCGGCGATGCCCGCCTGGGCCAGCATCTCCTTGACGCGGGGTGAGGTGTCGGCCTCCAGGCAGGACTGGTTGACCGATCCCGTCACCACGTAGTCGGCACCCATGGCGAAGGCGGCGGCCGCCGCCTCGGGCGTGCCAATGCCGCCGGCGGCGCCCACGCGGATGCGCTCGGCGTAGCCCTCCTCCTGCTGGACGGCGTCGCGCTGCCGGATGATGACGGGCAGCAGCGCGGGCAGCGGGCGGCGGTCGGTGTGGCCGCCGGAGTCGGCCTCGACGGTGATGTCGTCGGCGAGCGGGACGCGTTCGGCGAGCCGGGCCTGCTCCTGCGTGATCGCGCCCTCGGCGACGAGCGCCCGCACCATGGCCTCGGGGGCGGGCCGCATGAACAGCTCGGCGAGTTCGGGGCGGGAGATCTTGGCGATGACCCGGTTGCCCGCGGTGACGCCGTACGGTCCGCCGGCCCGCAACCCGGCCAGCCGGTAGCGGACGAGGTGCGGGGTGAGGGCGAGGAAGGCGGAGGCCTCCACGCAGGGCACGCCGTACTTCAGGAACAGGTCGACGGCGGTGCGCTCCAGGCGCTCCTCGCTCGGGCTGTGGATGAGGTTGCAGGCGTACGGGAGGCCGGGGATCTCGTCACGGAAGCGGACCAGGGCCTTCTCCACGGCCTCCGGGAGCAGGCCCGCCGCGCCGTACGAGCCGAGGAAGCCGGCCCGGGCCATGGCGACGACCATGCCGGCGGAGGCGATGCCGTTGGCCATGGCGCCGCTCATGTAGGCGTAGCGCAGGCCGTGGGCCTTCAGGAAGGCGGCGCTGCCCAGGCGTTCGGGACCGAGCGGGGGCGCGGCGGCGACGATCTCGTGCTCGCCGGCCGGGCCGAAAACGCCGCCGGTGGCGGCGCCCAGCCCGTAGGGACCGCGCAGGACGTAGACGGGTTCGTCGAGCCGCATCAGGGCTTCGTAGACCCCGGTGTCGCCGACAGCCGGCGCCTGGGGTCCGGTCCACCGCGGCCGGTGGAGGTCGGTGGTCATGCTGCGTCTCCTGTCGCTCGCCGCTTGCTCAGGTCTGGTCGTGGTGGATCTCGATGCCGATGTCGCCCAGCCGGTAGATCCGCAGGGTCGACTTCCAGACGCTCGCGTCGCCGAGCAGCAGGATCCGGCCCGGTTCGCGGCGCACCTCCTTGACGTGCACGTCGAACTCCATGTCCGGGTCGGTGCGGAGGATCTGGCCGCGGTAGCTCCAGGTCATCTCGGCGCCGGAGGCGAGCGCGAAGCGCGGGTTCACCAGCCCGTCGGTGAGCCCGGCCTCGACGGCGTACACCTGCAGGCCCTGCAGCAGCGCCTCCACGCCCAGCGATCCGGGCATCACCGGGTCGCGGTGGAAGTGGCAGCTGAAGTACCAGTCGTCGGGGCGGATAGAGCGGTGGCCGCGCAGGTAGCCCCGGCCGTGCTCGCCGCCGCCGGGCAGGACGTCGACCCATTCGACGAGGTCGAGGTGGCCGCCGGCCAGCCGGGTCGTGCCCCGGGTGGCCTGCGCGGCGCGGTGGGCGGCCAGCTCGACGCGGCGGACGCCGGCCGGGCGGGCGGGCTGCCGGTCGAGCCAGGGCAGGACGTGCTCGCCCTTGTCGAGGCCGACCTGGTTCTCCAGGGCCTTGGCGTTGAAGTAGCCGAACAGGGACTCGCCGCGGTAGAAGACCTCGCCGTCGGTGGAGAGTTCGTACGCGTAGTTCTGCAGGATCGAGCCGGGCATCCGGTCGCTGGACAGCAGCGTCGAACGGTGCCTGATGGTCTTGCCGCGCAGGTCGACGTCCTTGACGAGGGTGGCGCGGCCGTCCAGGTTGCGGATGCTGAACTGCTCGTCCGGGAAGGGCAGCGTGGCGCCCAGGTAGTAGCCGAGGAGGATGGCGGCCTGGAGGCTGGACTCCATGTGGACGCAGTTCGGCATGTACGGGTGCCCGTTGTGCGCGTAGTACCAGGCGTCCTCCGGCGCGTCGTACTCGGTGACCATGACGGCGCCCTTCTTCAGGACGCCGCGGGTGCCCTCCAGCGCCATGACGCGGTCGACGAAGAGGAAGTCGCCGTTGGGGATGTACGGCGCGCGGCTGTCGGCGTAGACCTCGAACTCGGGGCCCATCGCGACCGCCAGGTCCCCCTTGGCGGCGTGCGCCATGTGGAACTCGTTGAGCAGCGCGGGCTCGCCGCTCGCGGGGCTGAGCCGGCCGAGGAAGTGCGGCACCGTGCCGCCGGTCTCCGGGCGGTACGGGGTGCCGGGCTTCTCCACCAGGCGGATCCCGAGGCCGGTGACCCCGATCGACGGCTTGCCGTCGCGCAGCACGACCACGTCCGCGGTGATGGCGGGACGGGGCAGCAGCGTCAGCCCGGTGACGTCGATCCGGTACTCGATGCGTTCGGTGGCCGGGGTGATCTGGCCGCGGACCTTGACCTCCGTGGTCAGGCCCTGGACGGGCTGGAAGCGGGCGTCGGGGAAGCACAGGTGCAGGCCGAGGGACATCGCGTACACCTCCAGCAGCTGCACCGCGCCTTCGGCGACCAGCGAGCCGGCGAGCACCGGGTCGTCCGGGAAGTGGCAGGTGAAGTACCAGCCGTCCCGGACAAGGTGCTTGACGGCCTCGATCCGGCCGAGGCCGTGCGCGCCGCCCTTGCGGTCCAGCACGGTGACCTCGTCGGCCATGCGCAGCCGCTCGCCGGGCAGGCGCAGGGAGGTGTTGCAGCCCTCGGGCTGCCGGTGGCCCGGCCCGAAGACGTCCGCGATCCGTCCCTCGGCGAGCGCCGCCAGGTCGGCGGCGGTCAGTGCGGTGCGGGAGGTGGGCTGCACGGGCTTGAAGGAACTCGCCCCGGAGAAGGCGCCGTCGCCCTTGGGCGGCACGGCCCTGCCCTGGATGATGCCGAGCGAGTTCTCCAGCTCGTCGTCGGTGAAGAAGCCGGCGCAGGCGTTGTTCAGCTTCAGGATCAGCTCACCGTCGGCGTAGCAGTCGTAGTGGAAGAAGAACAGCGTCGTGTCGCCCTGCCGCACGAACTGGTCGATCCAGATGTCGTAGCGCAGCGTCTGGCCGACCCGCGGCAGGTCCCCCACGAAGCTGAGGCTGCTGTCGAGCAGGCGGTAGACGCGGTCGCCGCGGTTGGTGAAGTCGATGCCGAGGTAGCTGATCAGCAGCAGGTCGCACTGGCCCGCCTCGATGGTCACGGCCGGGGGCACCTGGCCGTCCACGGCGTACCAGGCGTCGAGCGGAACGTCGTACTCGGTGCGGATGAACGAGGGCTCGAACGCCCCCGGTTCGGCCTCCAGCGCGGTGACGCGGGTGGCGAAGTGGTACGGCGGGGCGGGCAGCCGGACACGGCGGCGGTGACCGTCGATCTCGGCGAAGCGCGGGCCGAAGACGTTCCCGATCTTCCCGGTGGCGAACTCCAGGAGGTCGTGCTCGTCCCAGATCACGCCCTCCGGCTTGGGCGCGCGTACGGCGGGGGTCGCGGGCTCGGGGACGGGGACGGTCGCGGGGGTGGCGGCGGACAGCAGGGCCGCCAGCTGGTCGCGCAGGGCCCGCTGGGCGTCCAGCACCTCCCGGTGGGCCTCCAGCATCTCGCTGCGCAGCCCGCGCACGAGCGCGGCGGTGCTCTCCTGCCGGGGCGGCTGTACGGGCAGCGGCGCCCCGAAGATGGCCGGGCCCGGCGGCTCCTGCGGCTCCACGACCGGCACCGGCGGGGCGGCCGCGATGACGGTGGCGGTCACGGCGGCGGCCGGGATCATCGTGATCGGCTCCCGCTCCAGCACGAGCGCTGGTGCGGGCGGCTGTGCGGCGGGGCTGATCGACATCGCGGTGTCCCATTCCGTGGCGGATTCGGCACCCACGGCGTTCGCCGGGGCGGGGATGACGTTCCCGGCACGCACGCCGGGCTCGGACCTTCGAGCCGCCGGACCCGTCGCGCAGGAAAGCGGCGACCCGGCAGGAGTGGCCGTCCGGGACGCGTGGACGCCGGCGGCGGACCCCCCGCCCACGGGGTGCCCCGGGGCGGGGATGACGTTCCCTGCACGCCTACCGGGCCCGGCGGCCCCCGCGCCGGACGCCGGCTCCTGCGACGCCGCACCTCCCGCACCCGCCCCGAGCCCGCGCTCCGCGACAGCGGCGGCCGACACGTGCGGCCGCGCAACACCCGCACCGGGAAGGGGCGGGCGGGTGGCAGGCCCTACGACGGACCCGCGCTCCCCCGCGACGGACACCGGCGGATCGGCAGAAACCGCCATCCCGGACTCGCCGCCCGCAACGTCCGGGACGGACTGACCGCCTTCCGGCACCTGAGCACCGGGAAGGGGCGGGCGGATGGGAGACCCCACGACGGACCCGCGGCCCGCGACGCCGCGCATCACCAGCCCGGCCCCCGCACCCGCAGCCGCAGCCGCAACCACCGCGCCCCGCGCGGGCCGCAGCCCCGCCACCACCGGTCCCGCGCCCGCGGCCACCAGCGGCGCGACCGGCGCGCCGCCCACCGTGAAGGTGCGCAGGCCGATCGGGCGCCGGGCGGCGGACGCGGAGACGGACGCCGGGACCGCGAACGCGCCGAGGTCGACCGGGACGCCGTGGGAGGCCAGTCGGGCCACGAGGCGGGCGATGTCGCCGGCGCCGCGTGCCCCGCGCCGGTCGACGGAGACCGCCACGTGCGGCTCGTCGCCGAGCGTCTCGTGGATCCAGCGGGCGCACGTGCTGCTCGGCCCGACCTCGATGAAGCAGCGGAACCCGTCCGCGTACGCCCGCCGCACCAGCCGCGGGAAGTCGACCGTCTCCCGCAGCGTGACGGCGATGTTCGCGGCGACGGCGTCCGGGTCGAGGCCGGTCACGGGCGCGTAGTGCCGGCTGCTGTAGAGCGTCAGGCCGCCGACGTCGCCGGTCGGGTACCGGTTGAGGTCGGCGAGTTCGCCGAGGACGCCGTCGACGACCGGGCAGTGCATGACGTGGTTGGCCGGCGAGCGGGCGCTGCGGCAGTCCAGTGCGGCGATGAGCTCGGCGCACTGGCCGGGGTCGCCGGCGACCACGACCTCCTGCGGGGTGTTGACGTGGGTGACGAAGACCCGGTCGAAGCGCTCGACGGCCGCCCGTACGTCGTCGGCCGGGGCGAGCAGCACATGTGTGGCCCACACCTGCGCGTCCGGGACGTCGTCGCCGAGTCCCCACAGCTCGCGCACCGTGCGCTTGGGTCCGCGCAGCATGTCGTCGAAGAGCGGCGAGGCGCTGATCTTCGCGTCGCCGCGGGCGCTCTTGATCCAGCCGCCGGTGGCGAAGAGCATGCTGCTCTCGCCGAGGCTGTAGCCGAACGCGCCCTGCACGGGCACGCCCAGGACCTCCCGCACCAGGTCCGTCGACAGCAGCGCGTAGCTGGTGCCGGCGGCCAGCATCAGGGGGATGTCCTCGACGAGTTCGCCCTCCCGGCGCATCAGTTCGCGCCGTCCGAGGAGCTCACGGGAGCGCGGGTAGAGGGCGGCGCTGCGCAGGAGCTCCGCGGGGAGCTCGGCCTGCGCCTCGAAGCGGGGCAGCAGCCCGGGGAAGGCGCGGAAGAGGGAACGGCCCAGGCCCAGGTAGGAGTTGAAGGCGCCGGGGAAGACCAGGGCCACCTTGGCACTGCCGCCGGCGCCGATCGGCCGGGAGGTGAAGTGGCTGCCGGAGGGCGAGGTCCACTCCCCGCCCGACCGCCACACCTGCGGCAGGTCCTTGACGGCCTGGTCGATCTGCCGGGCGAGCCCGGCGGTGTCGTCGGCGACGAGGACGGCCTTGAGCCGGGCGGGGCGGTCCTCGGCGAGGGCCGCCCAGTCCCCGTCGAGCGCCGCCCGCAGCTCGCCGAGCCGTCGCAGCAGCCCCTCGATGTCGTCGGCGCCGACGGGCACGACGAGGCCGCCGCCGGAGCGGGCCCAGTCGGTCTCGGCGACCTCGCCGCGCACCCTGGCACCGGCCAGGACGACGTGGCCGTGGCTGCCCGCCGTGCCGGTGACGCTCACCGACGCCGCGCGCCGTCCGTCGCGCCGGGCCCGCAGCCAGGGGCGGGAGTCGGCGGGGAGGAAGAAGGAGGAGCCGTCCGGAGGGACGGCTCCGCCGCCCGGGGCGACCGGGAAGTAGGCGTGGTGCAGGCACAGCGCGGCCCGGATGACGGAGGCGAGCGCGGAGGCGCGGCCGGTGTCGCCGACGCAGGCGTGGACTCCGGACAGCGCGGTGCGCAGTTCGCCGCCGGCCCGGTCACGGGTCCAGACCCAGGCCAGGCCCTCGCGTTCGGCGGCGGTCGCGGCGCCCGCCTCTACGAGTTCGACGTCGGCCGGGGTGAGCCCGGCGGCGGCCAGCGCTTCCTCGGCGGCGCAGGCGACCAGTTCGGGGCGGGCCCCGGGGGTCACGTCCCCGCAGTGGTGGACGGCGACGGCCTCCACCGTGGCGTACACGGTCCGTCCCGGCGGCACCGACGCGGGCCGGGTGACGACGACGGCCCCGGCACCCTCGCCGAGGACACGCAGCCCGTCCCGGACCGAGCCGGGCTCCAGCAGTTCGCGGGCGAGCGTGTTCTCGGGCCCGGCCGCGAGGTCGACGGCGCCGACGAGGACGGCCTCGACGGTCGGGTCGAGCAACAGCAACCGGGCGACGTCGAGGGCGTCGACGCCCACCGAACTGTCGGAGGAGAGGGTGAAGGAGGGGCCGGTCAGGTTCCACAGCGAGGAGACCCGGCTGGCCATGATGTTGCCGATGTAACTGAGCACCTCGTTGGGCTCGATGGAGTCGTGGACGCCGTTGCGCGCGGCCCGGGTGAGCTCGGCCAGTTGCCCGGGGGTGGGCTCCACGCCGGCCTGCGCGCACCAGTCGGCGAGCTTGCGGCCCAGTTCGTAGCGGGAGCCGTGGCCGTGCGCGCTCGGTTCCATCTCCATGCCGACGACGACGGCGACCCGGCGCGGCCCGGCGTCCCCGCCGGTGCCGGGGCGCGGCCGCTCGTACCCGGCGTCGCGCAGCGCCTCCTCGGCGACGCGCATCATCAGCAGGTGCTGCTGGTTGAAGTGGTCGAGGTCCTTGGGCGGGATCTTGTACGAGGTCGCGTCGACCTCGAACTCCTCGACGTACGCGGCCCTCGGCGCGTGCTCGCCGGCGAGCCCGGCCCGGGCCAGGGGGCCGCCCTCGACGTCCTCGAAGCCGCGCCACCGCTGTCGGGGCAGCGCGCGCACGGCGTCCAGGCCCTCGTACCCGGCACGCTCGAAGGCGTCCAGCGTGGTGAACGAGCCGAAGTGCGCGCCCATGCCGATGACGGCCAGCGGCGGCACCGGCGTCGCCGCGGAAGCGGGCTCCGGAACGCGGTCGGGCGCGGGGTCGGGGTCGGGGTCGGGGGCCGAGAGGACGACGTGCGCGTTCGTACCGCCGAAGCCGAAGGCCGAGACGCCGGCCCGGCGGGGACCGCCGCCCGCGGGCTCGGGCCAGGCCACCGCCTCACGGACGACCCGGTCGGCGACGGTCCCCGGCAGGGGCTGCCCGACGCCGATGGTGGGCGGGATCATGCCGTGCGACAGGCTGAGGACGACCTTGATGAGGCTGGTCATGCCGGCCACGGTCAGCAGGTGGCCGATGTTGGACTTGACCGACCCCAGCAGCGGTCCGCGGCCGAAGAACGCCTCGACCCCGCCGAGTTCGGTGCTGTCGCCGAGCGGCGTCCCGGTGGCGTGGCACTCCAGGTACTGGACGGCCGAGGGGTCCACGCCCGCCTCGCGGTAGGCGAGTTCGTACGCGGCGAGCTGCCCGGCGGCGTTCGGCACCAGCATGTGCTTGCCGGGGCCGTCGTTGGTGAGGGCGAGCGCGTCGACGACCGCGTACACCCGGTCGCCGTCGCGCCGGGCGTCGGCCAGGCGCTTCACGGCGACCATGGCGGCGCCCTGGCCGGTGACGATGCCCCGGGAGCGGGCGTCGAAGGGCTGGCTGAAGCCGTCCGGCGGATAGGCCCGCAGGTCGGAGAAGGACAGGTGGATGACGGTCGGGTCGGGGGCGCAGACCCCGCCCGCCAGCATCAGGTCGGCGCGGCCCGTCTCCAGGTGGGCGCAGGCCAGCTTCAGCGCGTACAGCGCTGAGGAGCAGGCGGCGTCCAGGGTGAAGCGGGGCCCGTCGAGGCCGAGCGCCGCGGCCACCACCTGGGCGGGCATCCCGCCCGCCCACAGGTTGTGGGCGGCGGCGGTGCCCGCCGGGCCGGCGGCCCCGGCGGGGTCGCCGCCGGGTGCCGCCGCCGGGAGACCGGCGTCCGCCAGTCCCCGGGCCACCGCCGAGTCCCACAACTCTCCGGCGACCCTGCCGGAGGCCGGGGTGGGGAACGGGTAGTTCCCGAACACCACCCCGGTCCTCCGTCCGCTCCGGCCGGCCGCGGCGCCGGGGGGAGAGCCCGCGTCGGCCAGAGCGTCCCCGGCCACCCGGAGCGCCCAGTGGAACGAGCGGTCCAGGCCGGCCAGGTAGTCGGACGGGAGCAGGTATCCGCTCGGGTCGAAGGCCGTCGCGTCCTCCTCCGTGAGGAACCCGCCCCGGGTGCAGTAGATGCGGTGCCGGTCGTCGGGGTCGGTCTCGCGGACCCGTGGGTCCTGCCCGAAGATCCGGCTGTCCCCGTCGGTGCGCGAGTCCACGCCGCCGGTCAGGTTCCGCCAGTAGTCGTCGGGTGTCCCTGCCCCGGGGAAGAGGCAGGCCAGGCCGACGATCGCGTACGTGCCCATGGTGGGTCAGCCTCCGAGTGTCCGAGTCGGTCCGGTCGGGTCGGCGGTCGTCAGACCGGGACGGCGGCGGTCGCGCCGGACCGCCCGCAGGGCCCGAACTTGCCCTCCAGTTCCGGGTCCTCGACCAACGCCACCCCGTCGAGCACCTGCAGGACCCGGCCCTCGCGGTCGAGCGCGGTGATCGAGCAGGTCACCCCGGTCGTGGCCGGCCGGACGTCCTCCACCGCGATCAGGAAGTCCTCGTCGGCGGGCAGGGGGGCGAAGAGCCGGATCCGGGAGACCTCCATCGGCAGGCTGGCCCGGCCGCGGAACAGCCGGACCCACACCAGCCCGGCCTGCAGCAGCAGGTCGGCCAGGACGGGGCTGTGCCGCAGGCCGTGGTAGGCGCCGTGCGCCGGGACGGGGTCGCCGAGACGGGCGCCGAGCAGCAGCCGGTGCTCGTCCGAGGCGAGGATCCGGCGCAGCCCGCGCAGCGACGGGCCGTGGAAGAGCGTGCCGTCGCGGTAGAGGTAGCCGGCGTCGGTGCCGCTCGCCGCGCGGGCCGCCTCGGCGAGGTCCGCGCGGTCCGCGGGACGCGGGCCGGGTCCGTCCGTGCCGACGGTGCCGCCGTACGCCGGGCGGCTGCGCCCGGCGGTGTCGACGGCGGAGGCCAGCACGTCCAGGGTGCCGGGGCCGGCGTTCCGGCCGGGCTCCACGAACAGCCGCAGCCGCTCGGGGACCTCGCCCTCGGCACCGTCCAGGACGACCCCCTTGAAGACCTTGAACCCGCTCACCTCGGTGACCGTCCCATCGGTCGCCGTCTCGACGGCGTTGAGCAGGGCGCCCACGGCGGCGGTGGCGGGCAGCACCCGCCTGCCGCCGATCGCGTGGTCGGCCAGCACCGTCTCGGCGGCCAGCCGGTCGAGCCCACGGTCCACCAGCAGCGACACCGGCGCGCCGGACCCGGTGGCGGGCGGCGCCGACAGCGGCCTCAGCGGGCCCGCCACGATGACCGTGTCGTGGCCGCGCTCCGCCGTGAACTGCTCGGCGAAGATGCCCGCCCCGGTCGCGACCGGGACCAGCTCCACCCCGCGCGAGGCGAACATCCGGCGCAGGTCGTCGGTGACCATCCCGCCGTCCCAGGCACCCCAGTTGACCGAGGTCACCCGGGCCGACGGCAGTTCCCGCTTGAGCCGTACGGCGAGCCGGTTCAGCGCCTCGTTGGCCACGGCGTAGTCGGACTGGCCGCGGTTGCCGAAGAACCCGGCGACCGAGGAGAAGAACACCAGGTGCCGCAGGGCGGCGGTGCCGCGCAGCGCGTCCAGGACGTTGCCCAAGCCGACGATCTTTGTGCCGAGGACGCGGTGGACCTCCTCCGCCGTCTTGTCCACGATCAGCCGGTCGGCCAGCACCCCCGCGCCGTGCACGACCCCGGTGACCCGGGGCGCGTACGGGGCCAGGGCGGTCCTCACCGCGGCGGCGTCGGTGATGTCGACGGCGACGTACTGCACGCTCCCGCCGTACGCCCTCAGCCGACGCAGGTTCTCCGAGATCTCCCGGCTGCCCGTCAGCTCCCGGTAGACCGCCTCCACCCCGCGCGGGGTCGGCTTCTCGCCGCCGGCGGCGATCCGCCGGGCGATCGCGCCCTTCAGCGCGGTGCCCTCCAGCCCGGCGGCCCACTCGGGCTCCGGGGCGGCCTCGCTGCGGCCGAGCAGCAGCAGCCCCGCCGGGCGGGCCGCCACCAGCGCCCGCAGGCAGTCCGCCGTGATGCCGCGCGCTCCGCCGGTCACCACGAGCAGGTCGTCCGCGCCGATCTCCGGCACGGCCACCGCGGGCCCGGCCGGTGCCTGCGCCGACGGCACGACGGTGCGACGGCCCTGCGCGTCGTGCCCGACGTCGGCGAGGTCGCCGGCCAGGTCCTTGATCTCACCCAGGAAGCGGGCCGCGATCGTGTGGTCGTCCAGGCCGGGCGCGAAGTCCACGGTGCGGGTGAACAGTTCCGGCGCCTCGATGGCGAGGGTCTTCACCAGTCCGCTCACACCGCCCAGCAGCGCCGGGCCGGACGCACCACCGCGGTAGCCGTTCGCCCCGTCCAGCTGCGTGACCGCCACGAACGCCGCGCGCGTGCCCCCGGCCGCCGCGGCCTTCAGCGCGGGCTGCGTCTGCCGGGCCACGAGCACGGTGTGCGCCAGCCGCCGCGCGGCATCGGCCCACTCTTCCCCGGCCGCGGCCGCCACCTGGACGACGAGGTCGAGCCTGCCCGCCGTCACGACGCGGGCCAGTTCGTCGGCCTCCCACGTCCGCAGCGACCGTACGGCGTCCGCCTCGGCCGCGGTCGCCACCCCGTCGGGCAGCCCCACGACCTCCACCCGCCAGCCGTCCGCGCGCAGCGCGGCCACCACCGGCCGGGTCAGCGTCGACCCGTCGTCCACCACGAGCGCGGTCCGCTGCTCGGCGTACGCCCCCACGACCGAGTACGGCGCGGGCAGTTCGCGTAATGAAGCGAACGTCCGCCCGATCCCGGGCGCGGCCGGGTACGTCACCGTCAACGGCGCCTCCGCACGGGTCGCGGGGACGGGCGCGGGCCCGGAGGTGGGAGCGGAGGCACCGGCGAGGAATCCGGCGATGTCGTCCAACGTCTGCAGCTCACCCAGCCGCTCCGGATCGATGTCCCCCGACACCGGGAAACGCTCCTGCAGCGCCCCCATGATCTGCACCCGCTTGATCGAGTCGATCCCCAGATCGGCTTCCAGATCCATCCCCGGCTCCAGCATCTCCGCCGGATAACCCGTCTTCTCCGCCACCACCTCAAGCAACGCCACCAACACCGCAGTATCGGCAACAGCGGGAGCAGCCTCAGAGGCAGGGGCAGGGGCAGGGGCAGGGGCAGGGGCAGGGGCAGGCGCTTCTACGGGTGCCGGCGTGGCCACGCCACCGAGGAACCCGGCGATGTCGTCCAACGTCCGCAGCTCACCCAGCCGCTCCGGATCGATGTCCCCCGACACCGGGAAACGCTCCTGCAGCGCCCCCATGATCTGCACCCGCTTGATCGAGTCGATCCCCAGATCGGCTTCCAGATCCATCCCCGGCTCCAGCATCTCCGCCGGATAACCCGTCTTCTCCGCCACCACCTCAAGCAACGCCTCCAACACCGCAGTGTCGGCAGCAACAGGAGCAGGGGCTTCCACGGGTGCCGGCGCAGCGACACCACCGAGGAACCCGGCGATGTCGTCCAACGTCCGCAGCTCACCCAACCGCTCCGGATCGATGTCCCCCGACACCGGGAAACGCTCCTGCAGCGCCCCCATGATCTGCACCCGCTTGATCGAGTCGATCCCCAGATCGGCTTCCAGATCCATCCCCGGCTCCAGCATCTCCGCCGGATAACCCGTCTTCTCCGCCACCACCTCAAGCAACGCCACCAACACCGCAGTGTCAGCAACAGCGGGAGCAGCCTCAAAGGCAGGGGCAGGGGCAGGGGCTTCCACGGGTGCCGGCGCAGCGACACCACCGAGGAACCCGGCGATGTCGTCCAACGTCCGCAGCTCACCCAGCCGCTCCGGATCGATGTCCCCCGACACCGGGAAACGCTCCTGCAGCGCCCCCATGATCTGCACCCGCTTGATCGAGTCAATGCCCAGATCGGCTTCCAGATCCATCCCCGGCTCCAGCATCTCCGCCGGATAACCCGTCTTCTCCGCCACCACCTCAAGCAACGCCACCAACACCGCAGTATCGGCAACAGCGGGAGCAGGCGCGGGCGCAACGGTCTCCACAGGGGTGACCTCGGGCACGGTCTGGGGCGCGGGCGCGGCGTCGCCGCGGAGGGTGTCGATCAGCAGGCGCGTCGCGCGCTCGTGGGCGGTGGTGATGGAGCTGCCGTGCTGCTCGATGAGCCGCAGTGCGGCGTCCGTGTCGGGGTGGCCGCCCGCGCGGACGGTCCGTTCCAGGGACGTGATCGCCTCGCGGACGGTCGCGACGTGGGCGTCCAGGATCTCGGCCTGGAGCCCCAGGCCCTCACGGACGACGTCGCCCAGCGCGTCGGACGGCGTCGCCTCCGGAGCCGCGGCGGGCTCCGCCCTGCGCGGCGCGACGGTGACACCCGGCTCCGACAGGGCCTTCGCGTACGCCTCGCGCCGTGCGTCGGAGACGTAGTTGACGCCGCGCAGCGGGATCGTGAGCCCCTTGCGGACGGGTGCGTCCGGGAGCGGCTCGGCGTGGTCGTCGATGCCGGTGACCGGGAGGCCGAGGACGGCCAGTTCGACGGCGGCCCGCTTCAGCGAGATCTCGCCGTCCTTGCTGGGCCCGCCGTCGACCGCGACGCAGACCACGTCGCCGCGCCCGTCGAGGATGCGGTCGATGAGGTCGGACAGCACGCGTTTGGGCCCGAACTCGACGAAGACGCGGTAGCCGTCGGCGTACATCTCCTCGATGCGGGTCTGGAACGCGACGGGCTGCAGCAACTGCTCGACGAGCGTGTCGCGGTTGGCGTCGGCGTCCGTGCCGTACGCGGCGCCCGGGGTGTTGGCGTAGACGGGGATGCTCGGCGCCCCGAGGCCGACGCGGTCGACGGCCTCGCGGAAGGCCTCGGCGGCGTGGGCGACGAAGCGGGTGTGGAAGGCGGCGGAGACCGGGAGCCGCTTGGCGGGGATCTTGCGGGCGGCGACATCGGCGACGAGGCGGTCGATCTCGGCGGTGGGGCCGCCGACGACGACCTGGCCGGGAGCGTTGATGTTGCAGATGGCGACACTGCGGTAGGTGGCGACGAGCCCCTGCACCTCACCGAGTTCGGCGCGTATCGCGGCCATGGCGCCCGGGTCGAAGTCGGCGGCGGCCGCGCGTGGCGGGGCCATGGCCAGGCCGCGGGCGCGGGCCAATTCGGCGAAGCCGTCGTCGTCGAGGGCGCCGGCCGCCCACAGGGCGGTGAGCTCGCCGAAGGAGTGGCCGACGGCCCCGTCGGGGGCGAATCCGAGCTCGCGGAACCAGGCGAACTGCCCGGCCGACAGGGCGCCGATGGCGGGCTGCGCGAAGTCGGTGCGGCGCAGCGCCTCCTCCTGGGCCGCACGCGTGGCGTCGTCGAAGGCGGGCGGCGGGAAGACGACCCGGCCGAGGGTCTGCGGGCCGGTGCTGATGCGGTTGGCCCTGTCGTACGCGGCGAGGACGGGCGGCAGGGCGAGGGCGGCCCGGCGGCCCATGCCGACGTACTGGCTGCCCTGCCCGGCGAAGACGGCGGCCGTCTTCGTCCCGGACGGGAGCCCGGCGCGGCGGTAGGTGATGCCCTTGGGGTGCTGCCAGGAGGACGCCTCGGGCTTGGCGCGCAGCAGCTCCACGGCCGCGGCCCGCAGTTCCTCGAACTGGGCGTCGTCGCGGGCGACGATGCCGAGCCGCGCGTCGCCCGTGGGCACCCGGCCGGCCGGGTCGGGGGCGGCGCCCTGCTCCAGGCGGCGGGCGAGCGCCTCGGGGTCGGCGGCGTGCCACAGGCCGGTGCGGGCCACCGGGCCGAGCACCGTGCGGGCCGCGGCGGGGTCGTGCTCCTCCAGCACCATGTGGAAGTTGGTGCCGCCGAAGCCGAAGGAGGAGACCGCGGCGCGCCGCTTGTCGCGTGAGGGGTCCAGGACCCAGGGGCGTGCCTGGGGGCTGACGTAGAAGGGGGTGCGCACGGGGTCGACGGCATCGCTGGGCCGGTCGACGTTGATGGTGGGCGGCAGCACCTTCTGGTGCAGGGAGAGCGCCAGCTTGATGAGGCCCGCCGCGCCCGCGGCGGCCTTGGTGTGCCCGATCTGGGACTTGACGCTGCCGATGGCGGCGTAGCCGAGCTGACCGGAGCCGGGCTGCTCCGTGACGAACGACCCGAGGGCGGACAGCTCGGTGTGGTCGCCCACCGCCGTGCCGGTGCCGTGGGCCTCGAAGAGCTCCACGGAGCCGGCGGGCACGGCCGCGTCCTCGTAGGCGCGCCGCAGCGCGAGCTGCTGGCCCTCGGCGCGCGGGGCGTAGATGGACTTGAAGCGGCCGTCGCTGGAGGTGCCGATGCCGCGCAGCACGGCGTAGACCCGGTCGCCGTCGCGCTCGGCGTCGGCGAGCCGCTTGAGGGCGAGCATGCCGATGCCCTCGCCGATCAGCGTGCCGTCGGCGGACTCGTCGAACGGCTTGATGACCTGGCTCTTGGAGAATGCCGGGGTCTTGCTGAAGCACATGTACATGAGGATCGTGTTCTCGGCGTCGCAGCCGCCGGTGATCATCAGGTCGGCGCGGCCCTCGATCAGCTCGCTGACGGCGAGCTTGACGGCGGCCAGCGAGCTGGCGCAGGCGGCGTCGACGGTGCAGTTGGTGCCGCCGAGGTCGAAGCGGTTGGCGATGCGCCCGGCGACGACGTTGCCGAGCATGCCGGGGAAGGAGTTCTCCTCCCACGGGACGTACGCCTTCTTGAAGCGGCGGGCGATCTCCTCGGCGTCGGCCTCGCTCAGTCCGACGCTGCGCACGACCTCCTTCAGCACGGGCGTCTGCAGGCGCGCGGAGAGCGGCTGGGTGAGGGAGTTGGCGCCGGTGACGCCGAGGATGACGCCGGTCCGGCTCGCGTCGTACCAGTCCGCGCCGTCCGTGCCCGCGTCGCGCAGCACGTCGCGCGCGACGGTCAGCGACAGCAGCTGCAGGATGTCGGTGACCTCCAGGGTGTTCGGGGGCAGGCCGAACTCCATGGGGTTGAAGGCGACCTCCGGCAGGAAACCGCCGCGCCGGGCGTAGGTCTTGTCCTCGGCGGCGGGGTCCGGGTCGTAGTGGTCGTCCACGTTCCAGTGGCTCGCGGGGACGTCCTCGATGCAGTCGCGGGCGTCCACGATGTTGTGCCAGAACTCGCGCAGGTCGCGCGACTTGGGGAACAGGCCGGCCAACCCGACGATGGCGATCGGTGTCTCGGCCAGACGTGAGTGATGCACGACGGTCCTCTCGGTCATGGGCGCCGGGTGGCGGGGGCGCGGATCCACGAGTGCTCAGGCGACGGCCGGGTCGGCCAGCAGTCCGGCGAGCACGGCGACGGCGGTGGGTTCCCCGAGCATCGTGTAGTGGTCGCCGGGGACGCCCAGCTGCCGCACGGGGCGGGTGCTGAGCCGGCTCCAGCCGAGGTCACCGCGGTCCGGGAGCAGGGAGCGCTCCGGCTTGACGAGGGTGACCGTGCGGTCGAGCGGAGCGGGTTCGTACGGTGCGGTGCAGCGGTTGTTGCGCAGCAGCCCACCGTGGTACGCGGCGTAGAGCTTGCGCAGCCCGGCCAGTTCGGTGCCTGGGGGCAGTACGCCCTGGGCGGTGGCCGCGGCAAGCAGCGCGGGCAGGCCCTCGTCGGTGTCGGCGACCGGCGGGACGCGCAGGACGACCGGGCGGCCGCGCTTGGCGCCGAGGTACATGGCGAACCAGTCGAGGAGCATCGCGGGGTCCAGCAGTTCGTCGGCGCGCTTGAAGGCGGGGACGGGGGCGATGCTGTCGAGCAGGACGAGTTCCTCCAGCCGGGCGCCCTGTCCCGCGGCGTCGAGCCGGGCGGCGATCTCGAACCCGACGACGCCGCCGAAGGACCAGCCGACCAGGGAGAACGCCGCGTCCGCGGGCGCGGAGGCGGTGAGTTCGGACAGGCAGCGCTCCGCCAGGCCGGCGATGGAGACCGTGTCCGCGGCCGCGTCCGGGTCGAGGGCGGCGGCGAAGAACTCCGGGATGGTGCCGAGGTCGAGCAGCCACAGCGCGGTGTCCGCGGGCAGCCGGTCGGCGAGCGGCTGCCACGCCGTGGGCGCCAGTGCACCCGGGTGGACGGCGTAGAGCCGGCGGGCCGCCCCGCCGGCCGGTTCGCGCAGCGGCGTGAGGACCGGGCGGGGGGCGGTACGGTCAGGCCGCTGCGACATGGCGGGCGTTCTCCTCGGCGATGTGCTCCGACAGCGCGGCGATGGTGGGGTGGTACCAGAGCGCGGTCGCCTCCAGCTCGAAGCCGAGCCACTTCTCCAGCTCGCCGGCGAGGATCAGCGCCTCGGTGGAGTCGAGGTCGAACTCGTCGAAGTAGCGGTCGACGTCGATCTGGGCCGGCTCGACCTCCAGCCGGACCGCGAGCTTCTCGACCAGCCAGGCCTGCGCTTCCTCGGCGGTGACACGCTGCATGGGGATTCCCTCACTTCACTTCTTGATGTCGCGGGCGATGGACTCGGCGGCCTTGAGCCCGGAGACGTACCCGGCCTCGTGGGAGCCGATCAGGTCGTGGCCGATCCTGGGCGAGTGGAAGTACGAGCCGGCGAGCTTGATCCGGCCGGTGTCGTTGACGGCGTAGATGGTGCGCTGCATGGAGCGCACGTCCAGGTCGATCACCGGGTGGGTGAACGGCAGCTCGCGGATGACCAGTTCGTCGCGGGGGACGACCGGGCAGTCGAGGGTGACGAAGTAGTCCTCGCGGGCGGTGAAGCCCTGCAGGGAGTTCATGTAGTACGCGACCCAGGTGCGGGTGCGGCCGTCGACGGTCTTCAGGCCGTAGTTCCAGCTCTGCCAGCGGGCGCGTTCCGGCGGCATGCCCGACGGGTCGGTGTGCAGGACGGCCCGGGTGGAGCTGTACCGGACCTTGCCGAGGATGTCGGCCTGCAGCGCGGTCGGCCGCTCCAGCATCGCCAGGGTCTGGTCGGCGTGCGAGGCGAGCACCGCGTAGTCGTAGCGCTCCTCGCCGTCGGCGGTGCCGATGACGACGCCGCCGTCCGGGCCCGCCTCCTCCCGGACCCCGGTGACCGGGCTGCCGGTGCGGACCGTGCCGTTGACCGCGGCGACGACCCGGCGGACGTACTCGACGCTGCCACCGGAGACGGTCTTCCACGCCACCGAGCGGCCGCCGAGGCCGCCCGGGTCGTGCGACATGAAGAAGGCGATGACGGTGGTGGCCGGCATCTCCCAGATGAGCTCGGCCGGCACCGACCAGACGGCGGTGGCGAGCAGCACCACGTAGCCGTACTTGAAGGCGTCGGAGTAGCCGCCCCGGTCCAGGTACTCGCCGAGGGCCATGTCGGTGCGCTTGCGCAGGAAGTCGCGGGGGGCCTCGCGGTGGAAGCGCTCGGCGTCCCGCCACAGCGGCAGGAAGTCAGCCGGGTAGCGCCGCGCGATCTCCTCCTCGGTGAGCTCGAACTCGGCAGTGCCGTAGTCGAGTCCGCGGTCGAGGTCGAAGAAGTCGAAGCCGCCGGTGTGGTCCAGGGCCGTGGCGCCGATCTCCTGGAAGAAGGCGCTCAGCTGCGGGTACGTCCGGGAGTTGAAGACCACGAAGGCGGTGTCGATCCCGATGGTGCGGCCGTCCTCCTCCACCTCGACGGTCAGGGCGTGGCCGCCGGGCCGGTCCTCCTTCTCGTAGACGGTGACTTCGACGTCGTCGGGCAGGTGGTACGCGGCGGACAGGCCGGATATGCCGGCCCCGACGACAGCGACACGGGTGGTCATGACAGGCAGCCCCTCGGCTCGAGCAGTTCTCAGGAACCGGTCGCGTTGGGCGACGGCGGCTGGAGCGCAGAGGGCTGGGACCTCTGAAGGCGTGAAGTCGTCCGTGTCCCGCGCGGATCGGCGCGGCGGGCGGCGCACTGGGAACGTAGGGCGGCCCGGGCCGGAGGGTCAAACACCGCATCATCGACGGTTTCCGGCCCATCGGGGCCGCCGATGCGCCCCGTCCCGGGTGTCCGGATCGGTGCCCGGGGGGCACCGGGGGCGCGAACAGGCCAACTGCCGCGCGGACCGGCCTATCGGCCTCCCGGAGGTGTCCGGAAGGCCCGCGGGAGGGACTCATGTGGGTGGCGGGGGTTCCCGCCGTGACGGCGCGCACCGGCCGCGCACCCGTACCGAAGAGGAGAGAGCTGCCATGCCCACCATTCCCTGGATGCCTGGGGCCGCCGCCAAGGAGTCCGCCGGCTCCGGTGAGGCCGTGGTCATGGCCTCCAAGCTCCAAGTGAAGTCGCTGCTGAGCGTGCCCCGTTTCTTCCTGCTGTCGCTGGTGGTGTGGAAGCAGGTGCGGTCGGCGCCCGGCGTGGTCGGTGCCTCGCTGCGGGCGGAGCCGCTGAAGAGGACCTTCTGGACGCTGTCGGCGTGGCGGGACCAGGAGGCGCTGGACGCCTTCGCCCGCACCGACCCGCACGCGCGGATCGTGGCGCGGCTGCGGAAGGTGATGGACCGCTCGGTGTTCGTCTTCTACCCCACCGCCCGCGACGCCCTGCCCGTCGCCTGGGACGACGCCACCCGGCGCCTGGCGGAGAAGGAGCGCGCCCAGTGAGCACCGTGACGGGCGCAGCGTCCGCGCAGGCGCCGCAGAAGCCGGTGATCCCGCGCGGCCGGCTGGTGCTGCTCGCCGCCTGCCTCGGGCTGTTCATGTCGTTCATCGAGGTGACGGCGGCGATCTCCACGCTGCGCGCCTTGCAGGTCGACATGCAGGTCGCCCCCGCCGACCTGAGCTGGGTGTCCAGCACCTACACCCTGGTGGTGGCCGCGTGCGTGCTGTCGGGCGGCGCGCTCGGCGAACGCTACGGGCGGCGGCGGGTGTTCCTGACCGGCGTGGTCGCGCTGGCGGCCGGCTCGCTGGTCGTGGCCACCGCCGGCGGCTTCCCGCAGGTGCTGGTGGGGCGGGCGGTCAGCGGTGTCGGCGGGGCGCTGGTGCTGCCCACCTCGCTGGCGATCATCACCACCACCTTCTTCGTCGACCTGCCGCGCATGCTGCGCTCCATCACGGTGTGGGTGTCGGTGTCCGGACTCGGCCTGGCCCTCGGGCCGCTGCTCGGCGGCGCCCTGCTCGACCGCTTCGACTGGCCCGCGGTCTACCTGGTCAACACCCCGCTGGCGGTGGTCACGGTGGCCGTCACGCTGTACGCGGTGCGCGAGTCGAAGGTGCCCGACCGGCCGCTGGACCTGCCCGGCCAGGGCCTGTCCGTGCTGGGCCTGGGCACGCTGGTGTACGGGATCGCGGTCGGCGGCCGCGCCGGGTACGACGACCCGGTGGTGGTGGCGGCGCTCGCGGTGGGCGTCGTGTCGCTGGTGGCGCTGGTGCTGGTGGAGCGCCGTACGGACGTGCCGATGCTGGACGTGCGCATGATGGGCTCGGTGCGGGTGTCGGCGGCGCTGGTGGTGGCCGCGGCGGCGCTGTTCGCGTTCGTCGGCGTCATCTTCCTGCAGGTGCTGTTCCTGCAGCGGGTGCAGGCCGTGGCGCCGATGGCCACGGGCGTGCGGCTGCTGCCCGCGATGGTCTTCTTCGTGCTGTCCACCCTGGTCGCCCAGCGGCTCGCCGGGCGGGTCGGCGCCGCCCGGCTGCTGGCGGCCGGTTCGCTGGTGACGGCCGCCGCCGCCGTGGTGCTGGTGCGGCAGCAGCCGGACAGCGCGTACGCGATCACGGCGGTGGGCCTGGCCCTGGCCGGTCTGGGCAGCGGGCTGGTCGTCGCGCCGTCGACGGCGGCCGCCTTCGCGGTGGTGCAGCCCGCGCAGATGGGTGCCGCGTCGAACGCCGTGACCGCGTTCCGGCAGATCGGTTCGGTGCTGGCGACCTCGGTGCTCGGTGCCGTCCTGGCGGTCCGTTTCATCGGTGCGCTCCCGGAGCGGCTGACGGCCGCCCATGTGCCGCCGCCGGTCGCCGACGCGGTCGTGGCGGTGGCGCGCAGCGGCGGAAGCGGCAGCGGCCGCTCCACACCCGCGGTGACGGACGCGATCGGCGCGTCCTTCACGGTCGGCATCCACACCGGCCTGTGGGTCGTCGCCGGGGTGTCCTTCGCGGCGGCCGTGCTGGCCGCGGTGTTCCTGGCCCGCAAGCCGGCCGCGGCGTAGCGCGGACCCGGGCCCGCTGACGGCACACGGCGCGGTGGGGGCGGCGCCCCCACCGCGCCGCCGGTCAGCGGCGGAAGCGCCGCACCGCCGCGACGAGCACCGCGCCGGCCACGAGGGCGACGCTCGCGACGCCGCCCACGCTGGTGAGGACCTCGTCCCGGGGGCCGGTGTCGGCGAGTGCGGGACCGCCTTCGGAACCGGACGCGGTGCTGTCGGCGGCCTCGCGGATCATGCGCACGACGGCGTCGGGGTGGGAGAGCATCGCGACGTGCGAGGAGTCGACCTCGACGGTGTGCGAGCCCGCGCGCTTGGCCTCGAAGCGTTCGAGGGCCGGGTTGATGGCGTGGTCGGCGGAGGCGACCAGCGCCCACGAGGGGATGGTCCGCCACGCTGCGCCGGGCGCCTTGTCGGTGAACGCCCGCAGGGCGATGGGCCGTTGCTCGGCGGACATCAGCCGGGTCGCCGCCACGGGCAGGTCCGCGGCGAAGACCTTGCGGAAGACGGAGTCGCGGATGTAGATGTCCGTGCCGCTGCCCGACCCGTCCCGGTACGGCACGGGACGCTGCGCCGAGGCGAGGTCGCTCGGTGCGAACTTGGCCGAGAGCGCGCCCAGGGTCTCCCCCGCGTCCGGCATGAACGCCGAGACGTAGACCAGTGCCTTGACGTTCGGGTTGCCCGCCGCGGCACCGCTGATCACCGCGCCGCCGTAGGAGTGGCCCGCGAGCACGATCGGGCCGTCGATGCTCTTCAGCACACTGGCCACGTAGGTGGAGTCGCCGACCAGGCCCCGTAGCGGGTTGGCGGGGGCGACGACCTTGTAGCCGGCGTTCTCGAGGCGCTCGACGACCGGGCTCCAGCTCGACGCGTCGGCGAAGGCGCCGTGCACCAGCACCACGGTCGGCCGGGCACCGCGGCCCGCGGCGGCGCCGTCGGCGACCGACGAGGCGAGGGCGGGGGCGGCGGCGAGCGCCGTCGAGGCGAGGGCCGCGACGAGCGCTCCCGCGCGGGCTATGTGGCGTCGGTGCAGCGGAGCGGGGGAGGACGGCCCAGCCATGCTGTTCTCTCTTCCGGCCGGAGGGGCTGCTGTCGCCTCCCAGCCTTGGCCCGCCGCGGCCGTCCCGCTCGTTCCCGGGGGACGGACGAGTGACGGCGGGTCGTCCGCCCTTCGCGTGGGCTCCGCGGACGTGAAACACCGGCGTCATCGAACACGGATATGATCCGCCTCACACAAGATCCCGGACGGCCGGAAAAGGTGCGCTCCCGCATGCCTTCCTGCCGTGCCGCATGCATGAGGGGAGCGTCCGATAGCCCTCCGAATATGGCTCAGCAGCGCGGGGGTGGCCACCACCCAGGTGATGCGGATGCTGCGCGGCAACCCCGACTCCGTGGACGTCCGCGTCTACGGGAGCAATGTCGATCCCTCGGCACCCGCCCTGGCCGCCTGCGACGTGGCCGAGGTGGAGCCCCGCCACGTCGGCGACGACGCGTACGCCGAATTCGCCCTCGACTTCTGCCGCAGGCACGGCATCGACGTCCTCGTCCCGCCGCGCCGGCTGACCGCGCTCGCCGGGCGGGCCGGCGACTTCGCCGCCGCGGGGACCCGGCTGATGTGCTCGCCACCGGCCTCGGTCAAGGTGCTGACCAGCAAGAGCCGTACGTACCAGGAGGCGCTCGCCGCCGGCATCCCCGTGCCGCCGTGGCGGGTGGTCCGGGACGCCGACGGCCTGCGGGACGCGGTGGACGAGCTCGCCGCGACCGGCGAGACCGTCTGCATCAAGCCCGCCGGCGAGTACTCGGCCTTCGGCTTCCGCATCCTGGAAGACCGGCCGATGGACATCCGTGACCTGCTCGCCCCCGCCAGGCCGATGGCCTCGGTCGAGGCGGTCGCCCAGGCGATGAAGCGGGCCGCCGACGAGGGCGAGCACGTGCCCAGCATGATCGTCATGCCGTACCTGGAGGGCCCCGAGGTCAGCGTCGACTGCCTGTCCGCCCCGGGCGGGGAACTGCTCGCCGCGATCCCCCGGGCCAAGGAGGGCCGCTACCGGCTCCTGCTGGACGACCCCGCCATCACGGAGATCGCCCGTCGCCTCGTCAGGCACTTCGGCCTCGCCTACCTCTCCAATGTGCAGCTGCGCCACCGCAAGGGCGAGCCCGTGCTCCTGGAGGCGAACCCGCGCCCCTCCGCCGGGATCTTCCAGACCGCCTTCACCGGCGTGAACCTGCCCTGGGCCGCCGTCCGCCTGCTCACCCAGGGCCACGCCGGGCTCCGCGCCGCCCCCCGCCTCGGCGGCCGCGTCGCCGTAACGGAAGCGGTCACCGAGGTCCCAAACGTCCCTCGCCTCCCAGACGTCCCGGAGGTCAACGTGGCGTGAGCCGGGGCCGGGGGGCACGCTGGAGGGAGGAAGGCAGGTGGCAGCTCATGAGCAGACTCGAAGAGCAGATCGACCTGAACGTGCCGACCGAGGTGGCGTGGCAGCACCTGCACCGCCTGGAGGAGTACCCGCAGTTCGTCGCGGGTGTCCGGGAGGCCGGCGCCACCGGGGACGGCAAGGCCCGGCTCGGCGTGTCGGGGACCGGTGGCGGCTTGCTCGACGCGGAGTTCTCCGACCGCACCAAGGCCCGGAGCGACACCCGGGAGATGACCTGGCGCACCAGCGGCGGTGCCGAGATCACCGGGACGTGCTCGGTCCTCCCGATCGACGAGCAGCACAGCCGCGTCCAGGTGCGCATGGAGTACGACCCCGCCGAGATCCGCGACGCCTTCGGCGGCCCCAAGGGCTTCGCCCAGGTCAGCGCGATCGAGCGCACGGTCCGTGACGACCTCGAACGCTTCAAGGACCTCGTCGAGCGCGAGCACTAGCCGGCACTGCGCGCGGTCCGTGCGGCCCGCCGCGCACGGACCGCGACGGGCCGCAAGCGTGTGCCGCTGGGCCGTGTCGTCACATGCCCTCCCCCAACCTTCGGCCCGGGGGTGGCCCCACCCCGCGACGCTCCCCAAGCCGGCGCTGGGAGGTGCCCCCAGGCACGGCACTCCCCCAGCCTTCGGCCCGGGGGAGTCGTCGAATCGTCCGAGTAGCCCACTACGAGGACGACTCTCCGCCTTGCGATGCACCGCACCTGGGGGCACCTCCCAGCGGACCGGTGTGACGACACGACCTAGAGGCGGACCCCGTGCCGCCGCAGGTAGGCGACCGGGTCGACGTCGGAGCCGTAGCCCTCGCCGGTGCGCACCTCGAAGTGCAGGTGCGGGCCGGTGGTGTTGCCCGTGGAGCCCGAGCGGCCGACCTGGCGGCCGGCGGCCACGGTCTGGCCGGTCCGTACGGTCAGCGAGGACAGGTGGCCGTACTGGGTGTACATGCCGTCGTGGTGCCGGATCACGACCTGGTAGCCGTAGGCGCCGCCCCAGCCGGCCTCGACGACCGTGCCCGCGGCGACCGCCTTGACGGAGGTGCCGGTGGGCACGGCGAAGTCCTGGCCGGTGTGGTAACCGCTGGCCCAGTGGGATCCGCTGCGGTGGTACGGGGTGCCGAGCGCTCCGCCGACCGGTGCGACGAAGGTCCGCGCGGCGGAGGCGGGCGCGGCGTGCCGCTCGGCGGGCTTGGCGGTCTTCGCGGGCTTGGCGGGCTTGGCGGGCTTGGCGGGCTTGGCGGGCTTGGCCGGCTTGGGGTCCTTCGCGGGCTCCGCTCCCGGCACGGACAGTTCCTGTCCGGGGAGGATGAGGTCGGGGTCGGCTCCGACGACCCGGCGGTTCACGGCGTAGAGCCGCTGCCAGCCGCCGTGGACGTCCTGCTCGTCGGCGATCCCGGAGAGCGTGTCCCCGCTGACGACCGTGTAGGAGTCGTCCCGCGCCGCGGGGGCACGGTCCGTCCCGGGCTTCTCCTTGCGTTCGGTCTTCTTCGCCGGGGCCGCCGCACGTCGCGGCGGGTCCTGCGCCTGCGGTCCGCCCCGGGTGAGCCCGGCGCGCTGCGAGCAGACGGGCCACGCCCCGGGACCCTGCCCGTCCAGGACCCGTTCGGCTATCGCGATCTGCTCGGACCTGGTCGCCAGGTCGGCCCGGGCGGCGAACTTCCCACCGCCGTAGGCCTTCCACGTCGACTGGGCGAACTGCAGCCCGCCGTAGTAGCCGTTGCCGGTGTTGATGTGCCAGCGGCCGCTGCTCTCGCACTGGGCGACCTTGTCCCACGTGCCGGTCGTGGCCGCGCCCGCGCCCGTGGCCGCGACCAGCGGCAGCGCGAGTCCCGCTCCGGAGGCGGCGGTGACGGCGACCGACACCGGCGAGAGCCGGCTCGGCGGCTGGGGTCTGCGGTGGCGACCGCGCACGGGCCGTACGGGCATGGGGGGACCACCTCTCGGCTCCGGACACACGGCCGTACAAGTACGACAGAGGGATCTTGTCGCCGCAAGGGTGCTTTTGAGACTCTGTCGTCCCAAATCGTGCGGCCCGGAACCGGGTTGGCGCGGTGGCGCCCCCGTCAGGACGTGCGGGGCGGCAGCGGGAGCGGCAGGCCCGGCAGCCCGTCGAGACTGACCGCGACGTACGGCTTGCCCACGCAGTAGTCGCTGAAGGACTCCTCGGTCTCGCGGGAGAAGCGCTGGGTGTGCAGGGGCCGTTCCTCCCGGAAGTCCATGCAGGGGACGGCGAATCCGCAGCTGTCGCTGATGCGTTCGGCGGTGACGAGGATGACGGCGCGCAGGTCGGTGCGCGCCCGGATGTCGTCGGAGAAGTGCGGGAGCAGGTCGTCCCAGCGCGGGTCGTCGCGGAAGACGGGCTCGCCGCGCCCGTGCACCCGCACGATGGTCGGGGGCCCGGTGAAGGCGCACCACATCAGGGTGATGCGGCCGTTCTCCCGCAGGTGGGCGATGGTCTCGGCGCCGCTGCCGCCGAGGTCGGCGTAGGCGAAGGTGCGGTCGTCGAGGAGGGCGAAGGAACCGTCGAGGCCCTTGGGCGACACGTTGACGTGCCCGTCGCCGGACAGGGGCGCGGTGGCGGTGAAGAAGACCTTCTGCTCCTCGATGAACGCGCGCAGGCGCCCGTCGATGCGTTCGTACGTCTTTCCCATGCCTGTGATTCTGCGGCGGCGGCCCGGCTTCCGCCGCACCTTTTCGGCCGTGGACGGGTCAGCGCCGCCGGGGACGGCGGGGGCCGTCGTCCGCTCCGTCCCGGACGACGATGCCCAGCGCGGCGGCCAGCGCCGGGGCCAGGTCGAGCAACTGGGCGCTGCCGATGACGGCGCCGCGCAACGAGTCGTGCCCGTCGGCGAGGTCGAGGCGGGTAGCGCCGCGCAGGTCGGTGGCGTCGAGCTCGGCACGGCCGAGCCGCAGGCGTTCCAGGGCGGTGCCGGGGAAGGAGACGTCCTTCAGGCGGGCGCCGCCGAGGTCGACGTCGCGCAGCACGCAGTCCTCGAAGACGACCTCGTGCAGCCGGGCCGAGCGCAGGTTGACGGAGTCGAACTTGCAGCGCCGGAAGACCACCCGCCGCAGCACCGCGCCGAAGGCCTCGACACCGGCGAGCACGCAGGAGTCGGCGGTCGCGTCCATCCAGTTCGTCTCGGCCGCCGAGGTACCGACGAAGCGGTCGCCCTGCAGCCAGACCTCGTTGAAGCGCGCCCGGCGCAGGCTGCCGCCCTCGAAGACGGTGTCGGTGACCGCGCACTCCAGGAAGACGGCGCCGCCGGCGTCCTGTTCGCCGAAGGTGAGGCCGTCGAAGTGCACGGTGTCGTACCGCTCCTCGACGCCCAGCCCGGGCTCGTCGAACGGCTCCAGTGCCTGCGCGTACGGCAGCTCGGACAGGGACTGCGGCGCCTTGAAGGTCATGGCGGCCACGCTAGTGGCCCCCTGTGACAACGCCACCTCCCACGAATATGAACGATTTGTCCGGGATGTCTTGCTACGTTGCGTCCCATGACCGCCCCCGCCCCCGGGACCTCGCCACCGGCCCTCGCCGTGCCCGCCGTCCGGCTGCCCCGGCGCCGTGGCGTCGAGCTGGCGCTGCTGGTCGGCGCGGTGCTGATCCCGGTGTACGGCTACTGCGCCGTGGGCCTCGCGCACGACGGCGCCGTACCGCAGGGGGCGGCCGGCTACGGCGCGGCGCTCGGCGGGCTGGCGCTGGTGGCCCATCTGGCGGTGCGCCTGCGCGCCCCGTACGCGGACCCGCTGCTGCTGCCGATCGGGGTGCTGCTCAACGGACTCGGCCTGGTCCTGATCTACCGCCTCGACCTGGAGACCCCCGACGCCGCCGCCCCGGCGCAGCTGGTCTGGTCCGGGCTGGGCGTCGCCCTGTTCATCGCGGTCGTCCTGCTGCTGCGCGACTACCGCGCCCTGGCCGGGTACGCGTACCTGGGCGTCGTGGCGGCCCTGGTGCTGATGATCGTGCCGAGCCTCTTCCCCGCTGTGAACGGCGCCAGGATCTGGATCCGGGTCGCGGGCTTCTCCTTCCAGCCCGGCGAGTTCGCGAAGGTGCTGCTGGCGGTCTTCTTCGCGGCGTACCTCGCGGACAACCGCGCCGCGCTCGCGTACGCCGGCCGGCAGGTCCGGCGGTTCCGCCGGCTGCAACTGCCGACCGGCCGGGTGCTGGGCCCGGTGCTGGCGGTCTGGACGATCAGCCTCGGCGTGCTGGTGGTGGAACGCGACCTGGGGACCTCGCTGTTGTTCTTCGGCCTCTTCGTGATCCTGCTCTACGTCGCCTCCGGCCGCACCGGCTGGATCGCGATCGGGCTGCTGCTGTCGGCGGCGGGTGCCTTCCTCGTCGGCTCGCTCGAACCGCACGTGCACTCCCGGGTAGCGGACTGGCTGCACCCCTTCGCCAGCATCGAGGCCGGGCAGGGGCCGGGGCAGCTGGCGCAGTCGCTGTTCGCGTTCTCCGCCGGAGGGCTGCTCGGCACGGGCCTGGGCGAGGGGCACTCGATCCTGATCGGCTTCGCGGCCAAGTCCGACTTCATCCTGGCCACGGCGGGCGAGGAGCTGGGACTGACGGGGCTGACCGCGCTGTTCCTGCTGTACGGACTGCTGGTGGCCCGGGGCTACCGGACGGGGCTGGCAGTCCGCGAGCCGTTCGGCAGACTGCTGGCCGTGGGGCTGGCCTCGATCGTCGCGCTGCAGGTCTTCGTGATCGCGGGCGGGGTGACGGACCTGATCCCGCTGACCGGGATGGCGATGCCGTTCCTGGCGCAGGGCGGTTCGTCGGTCGTCACCAACTGGGTGATCGTCGCGCTGCTGATCCTGCTCAGCGACACCGCCCGACGCCCGCCGCCCGGCCCGGACACCGGCCGGACCGCCGGCCGGGCCACCAGCGGCGGGTCGGCCGCGGCGTGACCCCGTACGCCCGCCGGGCCGCGGCACTGTGCCTGCTGCTCCTCGTCGCCCTGCTGGTGAACGCCATCCGGGTCCAGGTGGTGCGGGCCCCCGCGTACGACGCCAACCCCGCCAACCGGCGGGTGCCGATCGACCGTTACGCGCAGCCGCGCGGCGACATCCTCGTCGGCAGCCGGCCCGTGACCGGCTCCCGGTCCACCGGCGCCCAGCTGGACTGGGTCCGCACCTACGCCGACGGCCCGCTCTACGCGCCCGTGACCGGCTTCTCCTCCCAGACGTACGGCACGGCCCTGCTGGAGGCCGCCGCGGACGACGTCCTGTCCGGCTCCTCCCCCGGGCTGTCGGCGCTCCCGCTGTGGAACGCGGTCAGCAGGGCGCCGCAGCGCCCGGGCGACGTCCGCACCACCATCGACCCGGCCGCCCAGCAGGCCGCGTACAAGGCGCTGGGCGGCAAGAAGGGCGCGGTCGCCGCCCTCGATCCGGCGACCGGCCGGATCCTGGCGCTGGTCAGCACGCCCTCCTACGACCCCGCGACGATCGCCGGCACCGGCCCGGAGGCGCTCGGCGCCTGGCACCGGCTCGTCACCGCCGAGGACCAGCCGATGCTCAACCGGGCGCTGCGCCAGACGTACCCCCCGGGTTCGACCTTCAAGACGGTGACGGCGGTCGCGGCGCTCGCCTCCGGGGTGGTCACCGACGTCGGGAAGCCCACCGACTCCCCGGACCCCTATCGCCTGCCGGGCACGACGACGACGCTGGGCAACGAGTCGGCGTCGGCGGGCTGTGAGGACGCGCCGCTGCTCCACGCGTACGTCGTCTCCTGCAACACCGTCTTCGGCAAGCTCGGCGACGACGTGGGGCTGCGGGCGATGCGCGAGACGGCCGAGGCCTTCGGCTTCAACGACCCCTCCATCGGGGTCCCGTCGCACCCCGCGGTCAGCGTCTTCGACCGCCGCATGGACCGGGCGCAGCTGGCGCTGTCGTCCATCGGGCAGTACGACACCCGGGCCACCCCGCTGCAGATGGCGATGGTCGCTGCGGCCGTGGCCAACGACGGCACGCTGATGTACCCGCACCTGGTGGACCGGACCACCGACGGCGCCGGCCTCCCGCTGGAGATCACCGGTGAACGGGCCTACCGGCAGGTGATGGACGCGACCGTGGCCTTCGTGATGC
Source organism: Streptomyces sp. NPDC006207 (assembly GCF_040613835.1). NCBI lineage: Bacteria > Bacillati > Actinomycetota > Actinomycetes > Kitasatosporales > Streptomycetaceae > Streptomyces > Streptomyces sp. NPDC006207. The sequence goes on from NZ_JBEXSX010000003.1 coordinate 227,637, forward strand.
AGGACATGATGGTCGCCGTGGTGCGGCACGGCACGGGCCGCAACGCCGCCCTGCCCGGCGCGGTGGTGGGCGGCAAGACGGGCACGGCGCAGCACGGCGAGGACAACCGCGGGAACCCGTTCGCCTGGTTCATCTCCTGGGCGAAGGAGGGCCGGGGGGCCCCGGCGAAGGTCGCCGTCGCCGTCGTCGTGGAGGACGCCGCCGCGGACCGCGCCGACATCAGCGGCGGCGGCAAGGCGGCCCCGGTCGCCCGCGCCGTGATGCGCGCGGTGCTGGGACGCTGATCCCGTGGCCGGCCGCGGTCAGTCCTGGGCGCCCAGCGCGATGGCCTGCTCGACCTCGGCGGCCCGCTCGGTCTCCTCCTGGGCGAAGCGCTCGGCGTCGAGCTTCTCGGCGATCTCCTCGTCCTGCGCCATCAGCAGGTCGAGGTTGGAGTCGCCCATCTCCAGGACGCCCATGTCGACGTAGGCGCGCTGCAGCCGCTCGCCCCACAGCCCGATGTCCTTCACGCACGGAACGATGCGGCTGAACAGCAGCCTGCGGAAGAGCTGCAGGTACTCCGAGCGCTCGCTCAGCTCCTCGGCCTCCTGCCGCGGGATGCCGAAGTCCTCCAGCACCTCGGCGCCGCGCAGCCGGTCGCGCATGAGGTAACAGCCCTCGATGACGAACTCCTCGCGCTCGCGCAGTTCGGCGTCGGACAGCTGCCTGTAGTGGTCGCGCAGCGCCATCCGCCCGAAGGCGACGTGCCGGGCCTCGTCCTGCATGACGTAGGCGAGGATCTGCTTGGGCAGCGGCTTGTCGGTGGTGTCGCGCAGCATGCCGAAGGCGGCCAGCGCCAGCCCCTCGATGAGCACCTGCATCCCCAGGTACGGCATGTCCCAGCGGGAGTCGCGCAGGGTGTCGCCGAGCAGGGCCTGCAGCGAGTCGTTGATCGGGTAGACCATGCCGACCTTCTCGCGCAGGAAGCGGGAGTAGATCTCGGCGTGCCGGGCCTCGTCCATGGTCTGGGTCGCGGAGTAGAACTTGGCGTCGAGGTCGGGCACCGACTCCACGATGCGGGCGGCGCAGACCATGGCGCCCTGTTCCCCGTGGAGGAACTGGCTGAACTGCCAGGAGGCGTAGGCACGGCGCATGTCGCGCTTGTTCCGCTCGGACATCTTGTCCCAGTAGGGGGTGCCGTAGACGGTCATGTTCTGGTCCGGCACGCCGAGCGGGTCGTACGGGTCGACCTCGATGTCCCAGTCGATGCGGGTGACCGCGTCCCACTGCTTGTCCTTGCCCTTCTGGTAGAGGGCGAGCAGCCGGTCGCGCCCGTCGTCGTACTCCCAGGAGAAGCGGGCGGCTCCGGAAGCCGGGATCTCCCACAGGTTGTCCTGCGACGGCATTGGCGTCTCCTCGACTCTTGACGGGCTTGCTGACACACAGTCTCATAAGAGCATGACCGCTGGCACCCCTCTTGCAACGCGTGAAAAAGTGGCGGAGCGGCTGCTCGACGCCTCCGCGAAGCACTCCTTCGACCCCGACACCGAGCTGGACTGGGACGCCCCGTTCGAGGACGGCACGTGGTTCTGGCCGCCCGAGCTGTGCTCCCTGTACGACACCCCGCTGTGGAAGCACATGTCGCAGGAACAGCGGATCGAGCTGAGCCGGCACGAGGCGGCGTCGCTGGCCTCGATCGGCATCTGGTTCGAGATCATCCTCATGCAGCTGCTGCTGCGGCACTCCTACGACCTGGACCCCACCAGCGGGCACGTCCGCTACGCGCTCACCGAGATCGCCGACGAGTGCCGCCACTCGAAGATGTTCGCGCGGCTGGTGACCCGGCTCGGCACACCCGTCTACAAGCCCTCGCGCACGGACCACAACCTCGGGCGGGTGCTGAAGACCGTCTCCACCACACCCGGTTCCTTCACGGGCACCCTGCTCGCCGAGGAGATCCTCGACTGGATGCAGCGGCTGACCTTCCCGGACGAGCGCGTGCAGCCGCTGACCCGTGGCGTCACCCGCATCCACGTGGTCGAGGAGGCCCGGCACATCCGCTACGCCCGTGAGGAGCTGCGCCGCCAGATTAGCTCGGCTCCGCGCTGGGAGATCGCCTTCACCCGGATCTCCTCCGCCGAGGCCGCACGGGTGATCGCCCGGTCGCTGATCAGCCCCCAGGTGTACGCCTCGGTCGGGCTCGACCCCCGGCACGCCGCCGAGCTGGCCCGCACCAGCCCGCACCGCCGCGACGTGATGCGGCAGGCGGCGCGGAAGCTGATGGACTTCCTGGAGGAGATCGGCATGTTCGAGGGTCCGGGCGTACGGCGCATGTGGCGCAGCTCGGGACTTCTCGGGTAGCACGGCGCGCGGGCGGATACGCTGGCGTTCATGAACGGCAGTTCGACGCCGGCGCCCGCCGCCGCCCCCGCCTACCGCCGGCTGAGCGTCGAGCAGCGCCGTACCCAGTTGCTCGCCGCCGCCGTGGACCTGTTCGGGCACCGCAGGCCCGAGGACGTCTCGGTCGACGACGTGGCCGCGGCCGCCGGGGTCTCGCGTCCCCTGGTCTACCGCTACTTCCCCGGCGGGAAGCAGCAGCTGTACGAGGCCGCCATGCGCAACGCCGCCGAGGAACTGCGGACCTGCTTCGTGGAGCCCGCGGAGGGCGAGATGACCCAGCGCCTGTCCAACGCGCTGGACCGCTACCTCTCCTACGTGGACGAGCACGACGCGGCGTACTCCGCCCTGCTGCGCGGCGGCAGCGTCGCGGAGACCAGCCGGACCGATGCCATCGTGGACGGTGTCCGGCGCGGCGCGGCCGAGCAGATCCTGATGCACCTGGGCGCGCCGCACCCCGGACCGCGGCTGGCGATGATGGTGCGCTCCTGGATCGCCAGCGTCGAGGCCGTCTCGCTGACCTGGCTGGACGAGGGCAAGCAGCCCCCCGCCCAGGAGCTGCGGCGGTGGCTGGTGGACCACTTCATCGCGCTCCTGCTGGTCAGCTCCACCACCGACCAGGAGACCGCCGAGGTCGCACTGGCCGCCCTGGAGCGGGAGAGCGCGGGCAGCCCCGCCGGGGACCTGGCCCGCCGGGTGACCCCGCTGGCCCAGGCAGTCGCACATCTGCTCCCACCTGCCGTTTCCTGAACGTGGCCCCCTCCCCAGGGCCTACCCTGACCCCGTGAGGCATGAGGACACGGAATTCGTCGGAGGGCCGCTGGACGGCCGGGTGCTGGGGGTGCTGACCGGCATCACCGGGCAGCCCCCGAAGGTGTACGAGGTACCGGTGCCGCAGGAGGACGGCGCACCCCCCGTCGTGCACGTCTATCATCGCGAGCCCAGTCCCGGCCCGCGCGCGCAGCGCCGTACGCGCTGGGTCTTCGTCTACGACCCGGAGGGGAACCGGCCGGAGAAGCCGCGCTGGCCCTGGTCGAAACCGCGGACGTGAGCCGCCGGGGCGGTCGCGGGGCGGACCGCCGCCGGACGGGTGATCCGGGTGACCGGCCACGGGGATGGTCCGGACCATTGACAGGATTGGTCCAGACCTGTTTGCTGCGAGTTGTCATGCTCACTTCTTCTCGCCCCCGAAGGAGCGGCCCCCCATGAGACACCTCGTCGCCGCGACGGCGACCCTCGCCTGCACCGCCGTCCTCGGCGGGCTGGTCGCCCTCGCCCCCACGGCGCACGCCGGTGAGTTCCTGGTCAACGGAGGCTTCGAGTCGGGCAACCTGTCCGGCTGGAGCTGCGACTCCGGCACCACCCAGGTGGTGACCGGGCAGGCGAAGAGCGGCAGTCGCGCCCTCGCCGGCACCCCGAGCGGCACCGGGACCGCGCAGTGCAAGCAGACGGTGGGCGTCGCCCCGAACACGGCGTACACCTTCTCGGCGCAGGTCAAGGGGAGTTACGTCTACATCGGCGTGGACGGCGGCACCAGCACCTGGACCCCGGGCACCGGCGGTGCCTACCAGCAACTGAACGTCAGCTTCACCACCGGCCCGACCCAGACCAGCGCGACGGTCTACGTCCACGGCTGGTACGCGCAGCCCACGTACTACGCCGACGACCTGTCGCTGACCGGGCCCGGCGGCCCGACGCCCAGCCCGACCCCCACCGACCCGACGCCGACCCCCACGCCCACTCCCACCCCCACGCCGACCCCCACCCCGACCGATCCGACGCCGTCCTCCCACGCCCTCGTGGGCTACCTGCACTCCAGCTTCGCCAACGGCTCCGGCTACGTCCGCATGGCAGACGTCCCCGCGAGCTGGGACTACATCGACCTCGCCTTCGGCGAGCCCACCTCCACCACCTCCGGCGACATCCGCTTCAACCGCTGCCCGGTCGCCGAGTGCCCGAACGTGGAGTCCGACGCGGAGTTCAAGGCCGCGATCAAGGCCAAGCAGGCGCAGGGCAAGAAGGTGCTGATCTCCATCGGCGGCCAGAACGGCCAGGTCCAGCTCACCACCACCGCCGCCCGCGACGCCTTCGTCAGCTCCGTCGGCAAGATCATCGACACCTGGGGACTGGACGGCCTCGACATCGACTTCGAGGGCCACTCGCTCTCCCTCAACGCCGGTGACACCGACTTCAGGAACCCGACGACCCCGGTCGTGGTCAACCTGATCTCCGCGCTGAAGACCCTCAAGGCCAGGTACGGCGGCGCCTTCGTGCTGACCATGGCCCCCGAGACCTTCTTCGTCCAGCTCGGGTACCAGTTCTACGGCCCCGGCCCGAACGGCGCCCAGGACCCGCGGGCCGGCGCGTACCTGCCGGTGATCCACGCCCTGCGCGGCGACCTGACGCTCCTTCACGTCCAGGACTACAACTCCGGGCCGATCATGGGACTGGACAACCAGTACCACCAGATGGGCGGCGCCGATTTCCACATCGCCATGACCGACATGCTGCTCACCGGCTTCCCGGTCGCGGGCAACACCTCCCGGGTGTTCCCGCCGCTCTCCCCGTCGCAGGTGGCCGTCGGCCTGCCCGCCAGCAGCAACGCGGGCAACGGCTGGACCACCCCGGCCGAGGTGAACAAGGCGCTCGACTGCCTTACCCGGCAGGTCAACTGCGGCGGCTACGCCACCCACGGCACCTGGCCCGCGCTGCGCGGCCTGATGACCTGGTCCGTGAACTGGGACAAGTACAGCAACTGGGAATTCCAGCGGAACTTCGACACCTATTTCGGATGACGCCGGACGAACGGGTGGCTCCGCGACCGGCGGAGCCGCCCGTTCCGGCCCGTCCCTCTGTCGTAGCCGACCCGATCATGTAAGGATCTACCCGCAGGTATCGGTGGAACAGGCGGAGGTGACGGGATGTCAGCAGCACACCGGCCCAAGGAGTGGGTGCGCAGGGCACTCGTCTGCGGGACGCTGCTGGCCGCCGCGGCGCTCGGGATCCCCGCCCAGGCCTACGCCGCTCCCGACGATCCGGCGCCGGACGACCGGACGCTCGTCGTGCTGCTGGAGCAGCTGCAGGACCTCTACCACAAGGCCGAGCAGGCCACCGAGACCTACGACCAGGCCAAGGCCGAGCTCGAGGAGAACCAGAGCAAGGCCGACCGCCTCGACCACCAGCTCGCCGAGGAGCGCACCGCGCTCAGTGACGCCCGCGCCCTGGCCGGGCAGCTGGCGCGGGAACAGTACAAGTCCGGTGGCGTCTCCCCGTACCTCAACCTGCTGCTCAGCAACGACCCGCAGGACGCCTTCACCCAGGGGCACATGCTCGACCGCGCCGCCGGCAGCCAGGCCGAGCTCGTCGCCCAGCTGGAGAACGGCGAGAAGCGGATCGCCGCGCTCAACCGGGCCCAGCAGCACGCGCTGGACGGCTCGGAGCAGCTGGAGGAGAAGCAGCGCGAGGCCAAGGAGGACATCGAGCGGCAGCTGGCCGACGTCGAACGGATCCTCGCCGGACTGACCGGCGCCCAGATCGAGGACCTCCAGCAGCTGGAGCAGCAGGGCATCGACCAGGCGCAGGCGGCCTTCCTGCGGTCCGGCCGGCTCGGCAGCACGGCACTCGCGCCGTCGAAGGCCGGCAACCGGGCGCTGAGCTTCGCCTACGCCCAGATCGGCAAGCCCTACGTCTGGGGTGCCGAGGGCCCGAAGGCGTACGACTGCTCGGGCCTGACCTCACAGGCCTGGGAGCACGCGGGCACCACCATCCCGCGCACCAGCCAGGAGCAGTGGAAGCAGCTGCCGCACGTCCCGCTGAACCTGCTGCGCCCCGGCGACCTGGTGGTCTACTTCCCCGGCGCCACCCACGTGGCGATGTACATCGGCAACGGCATGGTCATCCAGGCCCCTCGCCCGGGTGGCTTCGTCAAGATCTCCCCGATCGCCGCCAACCCGGTCCTCGGCGCCGTCCGGCCGGACTCCGACGACCCGTCGATGAAGCACTACGTCTCCCCCGTCGCCCCCAAGTCGGCCCACGACCCGACCCCGCTCGGCGGCGCCTCGAACTCCTGAGGCCGCGGTGTGACCAGGACCTCAGCGGCATCGGACAGACCTGTCTGTTAGTTTTGCCGTGAGGGGCCCGCCGGGCCCCGGCGAGGACCACGGTGAGCACCATGCCCACGACGGCGAAGCGCCCCCCGGCGCGCGAGCGCATACTGACCACGGCCGAGGCACTGTTCGCCGCGCACGGCCTGCGCGGCGTGGGGATCGACCGGATCATCGCCGAGTCGGACGTGGCCAAGTCCACGCTCTACGTCCACTTCCCCTCCAAGGACGAACTGGCCGCCGCGTACCTGCGCAGGGTCGACGACTCCTGGCGGGGCAGGCTGCGCGCCGCCGCGCTGGCGGCCGGGGACGATCCCCGCGAGCAACTGGTGGGCCTGTTCGACGCCGTCTCCGCCTCGTACGAGCGCCACGGCTTCCACGGCTGCCCCTTCATCAACGCCGCCGCGGAGAGCGAGCCGGGCAGCCTGCCGCACGAGGTGACCTTGACGCACAAGCAGGCCGTGCGGGCATGGGTGCGCGGGCTGGCCGAGGCGGCCGGCGCCGCGGACCCCGACGAGCTGGCACTGCAGCTGACCCTGCTCGTCGACGGCACCCTGGCCGCGGGCAAGCTCGAACAGGACCCGGCGATGCCGGCCGCAGCCAAGGCCGCGGCGCGGGCCGCGGTCGAGCGGGCCTGCCCGCCCACCGTCTGATCCCGGCCCCGCCCTCGTCCGCACCATGAGGACGAGGGCGTTCCTTCGACCCGAATCAAACAGACCTGTCCGTTCGAAAGGACATCCGATGACCTCCTCTCGCCCCCCGGTGGCCACCACCATGCGCGCGGTCCTGCTGGAAGAGTTCGGCAGCCCCCTCGTCCTCGGCGCGATCCGCACCCCCGCACCCGGCCCCGGCCAGGCGCTGGTCCGGATCGCGGCCTCCGGGGTGAACCCCCTGGACACCAAGATCAGTGCCGGGAAGGCCGCCCACGCCCGCATCCGGCCGCCCGCCGTGCTCGGCCTCGACCTGGCCGGTGTCGTCGAGGAGGTCGGGGCGGACGTCACCGGCCTCGCACCCGGGGACGAGGTCTTCGGCATGACCGGCGGGGTCGGCGACCTCCAGGGGTCACTGGCCGAGTACGCGGCCGTGGACGCCCGGCTGCTGGCCCGCAAGCCCGCCGCGCTGACGATGCGTCAGGCAGCGGCGCTCCCGCTGGTCTTCATCACCGCCTGGGAGGGGCTGGTGGACCGGGCGGGCGTGCACGGCGGACAGAAGGTGCTCGTCCACGGCGGGGCCGGCGGCATCGGGCACGTGGCCGTCCAGCTCGCCCGGGCCCGCGGCGCCGAGGTCTTCGCCACCGGCTCGCCGCGCAGCCTGGAGACCATCGCCGCCCTCGGGGCGACCCCGATCGACCGCACCGCGACCCCGGTCGACGCCTACGTCGCCGAGCACACCGGCGGCGAGGGCTTCGACGTCGTCGTCGACACCGTCGGCGGGGAGACGCTCGACGCCTCCTTCACCGCGGTGCGCACCTACACCGGTCATGTGGTGAGCGCCCTCGGCTGGGGCAGCCACAGCCTCGCGCCGCTGTCCTTCCGCGGTGCCAGCTACTCCGGGGTCTTCACACTGCTGCCGATGCTCACCGGCCGCGGGCGCGAGCACCACGGCGAGATCCTGCGCGAGGCCGCCGCCCTCGCCGAGGCCGGGGCGCTGCGGCCGCTGGTCGACCCGCGCCGCTTCACCCTGGCCACGGCCGCCGAGGCGCACGGCGTGGTCGAGCGCGGCGAGGGCCGGGGCAAGGTCGTCGTGGACGTCGCCGGGTGACGGTGCCCGGCGGTCAGCGGCGGTAGCAGTACGAGTCCGAGGAGGCGTCGCCGCCTTCCAGGCGCGTCTGGTGCACCCGCAGTCCCCGGAAGTCCGGGCCGTGCGGGAAGAAGCCGCTGTCGACGCGGAGCCCGCCGCGTGAGGTGTCGGCGTCGAGCTTGACCATCCACGGGTCGATGCCCTCGGGGTAGAACTGCGCGTCCCAGGCAGCGTAGAGGGAGTTCGTCACGTACACCCGCCGTCCGTCGCGGCTGAGCTCGACCATCTGCGCTCCGCCGGTCAGCGGGACGTCCGGCTCGGCGGGGTGCGTCTGCCGGCCGGTGATGCCGCCCAGCCGCACGGACGCGGTCCGCCTCGGCCGGAGCGGGTCGCCCACGTCGTACTGGTGGAGGTCACCGGTCCCCCACGCGGAGACGTACAGCCAGCGGTCGTCCACCGACAGGTCGATGTCGGTGATCAACGGGGGCACGGCGCCGAACGGCCGCAGCGCGGGGGGCAGGTCCTCCGCGCGGGCGGGCTCGGCGGGCAGGGTGATCACCTTGCGGACCGTGAAGTCGCCGCCCTCCCGGGTCCACAGCCACACCGACGCCGACAGGTCCTCGACGTCGACGACGGTGTTCACGAACCCCCAGGTGGCTTCGGGGTCGTGCGAGGGACGCAGCTCCAGCACCATCTGGTTCTCGTCCCCCAGATCGACGCGCTGCAGGTGCCGGCCCGTGTCCAGGTCCCAGAAGTGCACCGCGTGCCCGTAGCGGCGGTCCAGCAGCAGTTCGGGCACGAGCCCGTCCTCGATCATCGAGGGGCTGCCCCACTCGCTGGTCACGGCGATGTTCTCGCGCAGGTGCCACCAGACGTCGTAGGCGAGCGACTGCGGTCCGCGCTCGCTCTCCCAGGCCCGCAGCACGCCGAAGGTCTCGTGGTCCAGCAGTGCGACGCCGCCGGGCCCGTCCGCGCCGTCCGCGCCGCCGAGGCAGGACAGGAACACCCCGTCGGGGCCGCAGTGGAGGGTGTGCGGCCGCGAGTAACCGGCCCCGGCGGCGAGCTCCCCGGCCTCGACCACCTTGACCAGGCGCGGGCGGGTGGGATCGGGGCAGGTGTCGAGGACGTGCAGCCGGGAGGAGCGCAGACCCGGGACGATCAGGTAGCGCCGCGCCGCGTGGTGGTGGCCGGCGTGGGCCAGCGCGCTCGAGCACGCGTTCCAGCCGAAGTGGTGCAGTTCGTTGCCCCGGTCGGGCATCTCCACATGGGCGGCCACCTGGCCGTACACCGGTGATCCCGGATCGGTGACGACGGTGAACAGCGCGTCCGGGCGCTCCCCGGCCGGGTCGAAACCGACGACGTAGGCGAGCTTCTCGGCGGGCGCGGCGACGGCGTCCGCCGGGGTGCGGTACAGGGTGGGGTCACGGTGGCCGTCGCGGTCGTGCTCGGTCGTCGTCATGGCTGTTCCCTCTCCCGTACGGGAGCCCGGACCAGGGGCCTTGCGGCGGACGACCAGGCCCGGCCGTGCGGGATCTGTGTGCGGACGCCGGACAGATGTCCCGTACGACGAGCGTTTCACAGCCCCGCAGAGGTGCCAAGGCGGGACCCCGGGCGCCCGGACGGCCGCCCCGCGCCGGGCCCGGTTGCCGGGACGCGGGCGGCACTGGACCGGATGGCGGGGCCGGCAATAGGTTGCGGCCTCGTGACCCACGACGACGCCACCGTCATGTCCCCGCCCGTGCGGCCGGCCGAGGGCGAGCCGGTCTTCGTCCCGAAGGCGACGACCGTCCTCGTCGTGGCCGCGCTCGGGGCCTGCGTACTGGTGAACGCCGCGCTGCTCGTCGCCCGGTTGCTCCTCGACCGCGCCGCCGGCGGCTCGGCCGCCGCCCTTGCGCGTGGCGACGAGGTCGTCACCCTCACCGGTCTGAGCCATCTCGCCTTCGTGCTCACCGGAGTCGTCTTCCTGCGCTGGCTGTGGCAGATGCGGGTGAACGCCGAGGCGCTGGCGCCCGGCGGCCACCGGATGCGACGCGGCTGGACCACAGGCGCGTGGCTGATACCGCTGGTCGGTTTCGTCCTGCCCAAGCGGATCATCAACGACATCTGGGCCGCCAGTTCCCCGCCCGGACGCCCCCGGCGCACCAGTGTGCTGCTGACCTCGTGGTGGCTGCTCTTCGTGGCGGCGCAGCTCCTCGCCTCCCCCTCCGCCACCACGGGCCCGTCCGCGGCGCAGACGGCCGGCGCCGCGCTCTACGTCCTGGCCGGGGCGCTGTGCATCGCCATGGTGCTGCGGCTCGCCGCGATGCAGCGAACGCGCCTGCGGGGCTGAGGGCGGCGGGCCGTCCGGCGCCGGCGGCGTGCACCGCCGGGGCCCCTGGGGCCTGCCGTCACATTGACGTCGGCCGCCCGGAGGGCGGGCCCCGCGGTTCCCCCAGCTCCGCTGGGAGATACCCCCAAGTGCGGTGCAAGGCGGAGAGTCGTCCTCGTAGTGGGCTACTCGGACGACTCGACAACTCCCCCTGGCCGAAGGCTGGGGGGAGTGCCGTGCCTGGGGGCACCTCCCAGCGCCGGCTGGCGGAGCGGCGCGGGGCAGGCGGCAATGTGACGACGGGCCCTAGGCCGTCAGGCCCCGGCGGCCGAGGCCAGGTAGGCGGAGGTGGCCCCGGGGTCGTAGAAGTACGACTCGTAGTCCGACGGATCGTCGAAGCCGTTGGCGAAGCGGTTCGCGACCGCCGGCAGTTGCCCGGCGGCACCGATCAGGCCCAGAATGTGCTCCGGCGGCGGGCCGAGGAGGGCGTTGGTCCACTTGGTCACCGGCTCGGCGGTGGCCCAGAAGCGGGCGAAGGCGGACTCCATCCAGTCCCGGTCGAAGGGCTTGTCGCCGTGCTCGACGATGGCGTCGAGGTAGGCGGCCGCGCACTTGGAGGCGCTGTTGGAGCCCTGCCCGGTGATCGGGTCGTTGGCCACAACGACGTCGGCGACGCCCAGCACCAGCCCGCCGGAGGGCAGTTCCGCGACGGGGTGCCGGACCACCGGCGCGAAACGCCCGGCCAGGGTGCCGCCGGCGTCCGTCAGCTCGACGTCACGGGCGCGGTCGTGCTCCCACGGCAGGTGGCGCTCCATCAGCTCCAGGGTGATGCGCAGGTGTTCCTGCGGGTCCTTGACGCCGCCGAAGACGTCGAGCGGACCGCCCGGGAGCCCCTCCCAGAAGAGGATGTCGCAGGGGCCGGAGGTGGTGAACGCCGGGATCACGATCAGTTCGCCGGCGCCGGGCACCATGTTGAGCCGCACCGCGTGGAAGTCGGGGTGCTCCGGACGCGGGCCGAGGCCGTGCACGTAGGCGACGGCCAGCGCACGCTGCGGGCTGTCGTACGGGGAACGCTCGGCGTCCCGGCCGAACATGGAGACCAGCTCGCCCTTGCCCGCCGCGACCATCACCAGGTCGTAGGCGCGGGAGAAGTAGTCCAGGTCGCCGACGGTCACGCCGTGCACGACCAGCTTGCCGCCGCGCTCGACGAAGGTCTCCAGCCAGCCGGCCATCTTCACCCGCTGGTCGACGGACTGCGCGTACGCGTCGAGCCGTCCCACCCAGTCGACGGGCCGTGATCCGTCGGGGGCGGCGACGGAGACCCCCAAGCCCTCGATCCGCGGGGTCTGGTCCTCCCAGAAGCCGAGGCCGAGGTCGCGCTCGTGGCCCAGCGCCGTGCCGAACATGCACTGGGTGGACATGACACGCCCCTGGCGTATCTCGTCCGCCGTGCGGTTGGACATGACGGTGACCTCGTATCCCCGGGACTGCAGGCCCAGGGCCAGTTGGAGCCCGGACTGGCCGGCTCCCACGATCAGTATCTTGCGCAAGGCGGCATGCTCTCTCGTACGGTGCGGCTGGGATGCGTCCGGCGGGCGTCCCCACGACCCCGCCGGAAGACTGCTACTCCGGCTGGGCGACGAGGGCCTGCTTGACCAGGGCCAGCAGTACCTGGATCACCGACTGGCGGTCGCGGGCGTCGCATATCACCACCGGGATCTCGTCCGGCACGGCGAGCGCCTCGCGGACGTCGATCTCGTCGTAGGCGGTGGTGCCCTCGAAGCGGTTGACCGCCACGGCGTAGGGCAGGCCGCTGCTCTCGAAGTAGTCCAGTGCCGGGAAGGCGTCGGCCAGGCGGCGGGTGTCGGCGAGGACGACGGCGCCGATCGCCCCGCGCACCAGGTCGTCCCACATGAACCAGAAACGCTGCTGGCCGGGGGTGCCGAACAGGTAGAGCACGAGCTCCCGGTCGAGGGTGATCCGGCCGAAGTCCATCGCCACCGTGGTGGTGGTCTTGTCCGGGGTGGACCCGAGGTCGTCGATGTCCTCACTGGCACTGGTCATCACCGCCTCGGTGGTGAGCGGGGTGATCTCCGAGACCGTGCCGACGAAGGTGGTCTTGCCCACGCCGAAGCCGCCCGCCACCACGATCTTGGTCGAGGTGGGGGCCTGGCTCACGTCCAGCTGCCACTCCTGCAGGCCGTCTTCTTCCGCGAGGGACGACATGTCAGAGCCTGCGAAGTCCACCGAGAACCCTCTCCAGCAGTGCGCGATCGGGGGCGCCGGGCCCGTGCCCGGTCCCGTACACGCGGATCCTTCCCTGATCGGCCAGGTCGCTGAGCAGCACCCGGACGACGCCGAGCGGCATGCGCAGCAGCGCCGAGATCTCCGCCACCGAGCGCATCCGGCGGCACAGCTCCACGATGGCCCGCATCTCCGGCATGACGCGCTCGGCCCAGCTGCCCGAGGTCAGCTCCCTGCGTTCGGTGGAGGCGTCGATCGTCGCGACGAAGGTCTCCACCAGCAGCACGTGGCCGAAGGACGTACGGCCGCCGGTCAGCGCGTACGGGCGTACCCGGGCGGCCCTGCGCCCGGCACCCCGTACGGGGAGGACGGCGGCCGCCCGGGCCGCGGCGATCACCGGACGGCGCATCAGCGGCCCCCCTCGATCGCCTGGCGCAGCTCCGTGCGGAGCGCCGGGGTGAGCACGTGGCCGGCCCGGCCCACGAACAGGGCCATGTGGTAGGCCACCACGCTCATGTCGCACTCGGCGTCCGCGTGGACGCCGAGCAGCGAACCGTCCCCGATCGTCATCACGAACACGCTGCCGTTCTCCATCGCCACCCCCGTCTGGCGCACGCCGCCACCGTCCATCAGGCGCGCGGCGCCGTCGGTCAGCGAGGCGATGCCGGAGACCACCGTGGCCAGGTCGGCGGAGGTGCCCGCCGGGCCCTTGGGGCGTCCGGCCGCGCCGTCCTCCGCGCCTTCGTCAGCCGCGTCGGCCTCGTCCTCGGGCTCCGAGGTCAGCAGCAGCAGTCCGTCCGAGGACACGACGGCCACGGAGCGGACCCCGGGCACGTCCTCCACGAAATTGCTCAGCAGCCACTGGAGGCTACGTGCCTCGTGGCTCAGGCCCCGTTCACTCTGGGTGTCCGTACCGGCCGACATCAACCGCGTGCCTCCTCGACGCCTTCGGCTTCGACTTGTTGGTGTCCCCCCGAACTGCCTTCTGCCGCGGCCGCGTCCGCGGCCGTCCTCGGCGCGGGCACGCCGCGCCGGATCTCCTGCGTCTCGGCCTCGGCCTCCGCCCGGCCGTCGCGCAGGCCCCGGGCGAAGCCGCCGAGCTTGCGCCGCAGCTCCTCCGGGTCCACCCCGCCGCCCTGCCGGGCCCGCCCACGGAGCTGCGGTTCACCCGACAGCCCCGTGGACCGCGGCACCCGCTGCGGGAGCCCCTTGGCGGTCAGCGCCACGCCGTCCGGCATCTCCACGGAGGCCGGAGCCGGTGCCGCGGGCGGCGCAGCGGGCGCCTCGGCGGCTCCGCCCGGTGCCGACGCGGTTTCCGGGGCCGGTGTCGGGGCGGGGGCGGGCTGGTCGGCGCGGGCGTGCTCGATGGCGTCGCCCCCGGGACCGGGCGCCTCATCGGGCGACGGCTCCGCCACGGGCTCCACGGCCGCCGGTGCCGTCCGCTCCGCCTTCCCGGCCTGCTCGTCGCGTGCGCTCCGCAGCGCCGTGCCCGGCTGCCACGGCTCGCCCGCGACGGCCGCCTCCACGGGGGTCTGCGGGCCGTCCGGGTCCTCCGCCGGGGCGGTGAGCGCCGCGGGGACGACCACCACGGCGGTGGTGCCGCCGCGCTTGGCGTCGCGGAGCTGGACGCGGATGCCGTGCCGGGCGGCGAGCCGGGCGACGACGTAGACGCCCATGCCGGTGGCCTCGCCGCCGGAGGCCTGCTCCGCGGGATCGGCCTGCGTCAGCAGCGCGTTGAGCTCGTCCAGCCGGGCCGTGGGGATGCCGATGCCCTGGTCCTCGACCGACAGCATCAGCTCGCCGCTCTCCAGCATCCAGCCGGACAGCTCCACCTCGGTCTCCGGCGGGGAGAACGCGGCCGCGTTCTCCAGGAGCTCGGCGACCAGGTGGCTCAGGTCGTCGGAGGCGAAGCCGGCGATGCGTCCCGCGGGCAGCTGCTGGATGCGGACGCGCTCGTACTTGTCGATCTCGGAGACCGCGGCGCGCGCCACGTCGACCAGCGGGACGGGCTTGGGCTGCGCGTGACCGTGTTCGGCTCCGGCGAGCAGCAGCAGGTTCTCGCTGTTGCGGCGCATGCGGGTGGCCAGGTGGTCCAGCTTGAACAGCTGGGCGAGCTCGTCCGGGTCGTGGACCAGTTCCTCCAGCCGCTCGATCAGCGTGAGCTGGCGCTCGACCAGACCGAGGGTGCGCAGCGTCAGGTTGACGTAGGTGCCGTGGACGTTGCCCTGCAGGTCGCCCAGGCGCGTGGTGAGCGCTTCCTGCCGGCCGTGCAGCAGGTCGCGTTCCGCGGCGAGGGCGTCCCGTACGCCCTGGAGCTTGGTGTGTTCGGCGTCCTGCGCGGCGACGCGCTCGCGCAGCCCGGCGACCTCGGCGCGGAGCGCGTTGACCGCCCGGGCCGTCGCCGCGAACTCGTCGGAGCCGACGATCCTGACCTGCTCGCCCGCGGGGACGTCCCCGCGGGCGAAGCGGCCCAGCGCGGCGGCCGGCCGGGTGATGGAGCGGGCCGTGGAGACGCCGACGCCGAGGACGAGCAGGAAGCACACGGAGGCGAGGGCGACGTGGAGTTCGAGGGCCGTCACGTCGTCGTCCCGCAGCGCGGCGAGCCGGTCGGCGGCGGCGGCGGCGAGCGAGGACTCGACGCCGCGCATCATGTCGATCCGCGCGGAGAGCGCCGCCTGGACCGCTCGCGGCTTGAGCGCGCGGTCGGCGGCGGACAGCGAGGAGCTGTTCAGCAGCTGGTTCAGGCGCTTGTCGGCCTGGTTGACGTCGGAGCCGGTGACCGTCTGGTCGTACTGCTCGACCGCGGCCTGCGAGGCCCCGCCGCGGAAGTCGGCGAGCGCGGACCGCTCGCTGACGGCGGCGGTCTGCGCGGCAGTGACCAGGGCGGACTCCTCGCCGCCCGCGGTGAGCGCGCCGACCAGCAGGCCGCGCTGGACGGAAGCCTGGTCGACGGCGCGGGCGAGTCCGGGCAGCGCGGTGGTGTCGGCGGAGGCGCCGCGGGCGGGCAGCGAGCGGGCGACGGCGGCGCCGACCCCGTTCAGCGCCCGGATCGCCGGGTCGTAGGCCGCGACGGCCGCCTCGCCGGAGCCGGGGCCGGAGAGCACCTTCTGCCGGACGGCGGGGAGTTCCCCGAGCTGCCGGACGACCTCGGCGGTCGCGTCGGCGAAGGCCGGGGCGTCGTCGGTGTCGGTGTCGGCCGCCGTCGTCAGCACCTCCTGGACCTGGCGGTCGACCCGCTCCCGCTGGGCCTCGGAGACGCCCGTGCCGCCCTCGGTGGAGCGGCCGCCGGCCACGAAGACGGCCATGCCGTCGCGTTCGTCGGCCAGGGCGTGGGACAACGAGACCGCCTGGGCCTCCAGCCGCGTCATGCCGACCAGCCGCTGGGACTCGGCCAGATCGCGCACGCCCGTGGCCACGCCCGGGGCAGAGGCGGCCAGGACCGTGACGGCGCAGATCAGCAGGGCGCCCAGCAGTCTCTGCCGTACGCGCTTGGTCCGCGGGTTACGTCGTGTTCGCACCGGTGCTCGCTATCCCGTCTCGCCTGGTCCACTGGTCCCGAGATGACGACACATCGGCCGAGCGCCGAGCACGGCAACGTCTGGCCTCATCCCGGCATCGTCCCGACCTTCTCAGGCCGACCCGGAATGCAGATGTGCGTCCCCCGCCCCGACACTCGAACGAGTGAATCGCAACGACAAGTTGACGTTCAACTCCCCGGCTGGATCGTTACGCGCACGCCCCCCGGCCGTCCGGGACCGGAACTGGCATCGGAGCCGCCGCCCTGGCAGGATGCGCACCTTCACTGGCCGGTAACCCCCGGCGAGCGCCCCCGGGGTTCGAACAGCTCTCCCGGGCGGCTGCTGCAGACTGGCCGCATGCGCATCGAGACGGCGACCGAGCCCGGCAGCCCCGGACGCCCCAACGAGGACTTCGTCGTGGTGGCCATGCCCGCGTCAGGCGGCGGCGGTTCACTGGTCCTGCTGGACGGCGTCACCCCTCCCGACGGCCCCACGGGATGCCGTCACGACGTCCCCTGGTACGTCGCCGAGCTGGGCGGATTCATGATCGAACTGTCCGTTTCGCCCGCGGCCCCGAGCCTGGCGCAGTGTCTCGCGGAATCCGTCCTGCGCACGGCCGACGCGCACCGCGGCACCTGTGACCTTTCTCACCGCCGCACCCCGCAGGCGACCGTGGTGGCGGTCCGGTGGAATGCGGACACCGTGGAGCATCTGGTGCTATCCGACTCGGTGTTGCTCATCGAGGACACCACAGGTCACGTCGGTGCCGTGCGCGACGACCGGCTGGGCCGGCTGCCCGGTCCGGTGCCCGCGCTGCGCGCCGCGGTGCGTGCCCTGCCGCGCGGCACGGCCGCCCGTGCCGAGGCCGCCGCGGAGTACGGGCGGGCGGTGGAGGCCCTGCGCAACGCCGAGGGCGGCTTCTTCACCGCTGCGGCGGACCCCGCGGTCGCCGAGCGCGCCGTCACGGGCACCCGGCCGCGCTCGCGGGTCCGCGCGGTCGCGGCCCTGACGGACGGCGCCGCCCGGCTGGTCGAGGTCTTCCACGAGCAGGACTGGCAGGGCACGTTCGCACTGCTGCGCAAGGCCGGCCCCGAGGAGCTCCTGCGGCGCGTGCGCGCCGCGGAGTCCGCCGACCCGGACGGCACCCGCTTCCCCCGCGGCAAGGCGCGCGACGACGCGACCGCGGTGTTCGCGCAGTGGTGACGGCGGCGTGGCCGCGCGCCGGGGCGGAGGACCGCGCGGATCAGGCGCCGTCCTGCTCCTGCGAGTCGTTCAGCTGGCCCAGCAGCCGGGCCAGTTCGCGCAGTTCGTCCCGGTCCCAGCCGCTGAGCCGGCTGACGTAGCGCGCCCGGCGCGCCGTGCGGACGCGTGAGAAGCGCTCGGCGCCCCCCGTGGTGAGCTGCACCAGGTAGGCCCGGCCGTCGGCGGGGTCGGGTTCGCGCCGGATGAGCCCGAGCACCTCCAGGGCGCGCAGTTGACGGCTCATCGTGGCCTTGCCGACGCCGAAGTAGCCGGCGAGCACGGTGGCCCGCTCGGGACCGGTCTCGGCGAGCCTGGCGAGGATCCCGTACGCCGCGGGCTCCAGGTCCGGATGGACCTCGCGGGCCATCTCGCCGGAGGAGGCGCGGGCGCGCCGCAACAGGACGGTGAGCTCGCGTTCGAGGGCCTCCATCACGGGGTCCGCCTCCCCGGGGGAGCCGGCGGTTCCGGCCACCTCGTCACCCGCTTTCCGTCGTGAAAACCTGTCGTATCCGGCCGCCGTGTACACAGCGTCCCCAGTATTTCGCAGACGCCGACGCACGGCGTGACCAGGGGCCCTTCCCCGCTTGGTGTCCCCGCCCCGCACGGCCCGGCCGCGCGGACGCCGCCGCGTGGGCCGGCTGCCACACGCACGGGAGCGGCCCCTCCTCAGGCCGTGGGAGGGGCCGCTCTCCATTCACCCGGTCAGGGCCTGACTCAGGCCGCGACGGGGGCTTCCAGCCCGGAGTCCGCGCCGGTGACGGCGGGCTCCAGGGCCAGCTTGAGCACGTGCCGGACGTCCGAGACCGCGTGGACCTCCAGCTTCTCCAGGACCTCGGCGGGGACGTCGTCCAGGTCCGCCTCGTTCCTCTTGGGGATCACCACGGTGGTGATCCCGGCGCGGTGCGCCGCCAGCAGCTTCTGCTTGACGCCGCCGATCGGCAGCACGCGCCCGGTCAGCGACACCTCGCCGGTCATCGCCACGTCGGTGCGGACCCGCCGCCCCGACAGGAGCGAGGCCAGCGCGGTGGTCATGGTGACACCCGCGCTCGGGCCGTCCTTGGGGACCGCGCCCGCGGGGACGTGGAGGTGGACGCCGCGCTCCTTCAGGTCGCCGACCGGCAGCTCCAGTTCGGCGCCGTGCGAGCGCAGGAAGGAGAGCGCGATCTGCGCGGACTCCTTCATCACGTCGCCCAGCTGCCCGGTGAGCTGCAGCCCGCTGCCGCCGGTCTCCGGGTCGGCCAGCGACGCCTCGATGTAGAGGACGTCGCCGCCCGCGCCGGTCACCGCCAGGCCGGTGGACACGCCGGGCACCGCCGTGCGCCGCTCCTGCGGGTCCTGCGCCGACTCCGGCACGTGGTGCGGCCGCCCGATGAGGTCGCGCAGGTCCTGCGGGGTCACCGTGAACGGCAGCTCGCGCTCGCCGAGTTCGTGCTTGGCCGCGACCTTCCGCAGGATGCGGGCGATCGAACGCTCCAGGGTGCGCACGCCCGCCTCGCGGGTGTACTCCCCGGCCAGCTTGCGCAGGGCCGCGTCGTCGACCGTCACCTCGTCCTCGCCGAGCCCGGCCAGCTCGCGCTGGCGCGGCAGCAGGTGGTCACGGGCGATGACGACCTTCTCGTCCTCGGTGTAGCCGTCCAGCCGCACCAGTTCCATGCGGTCCAGCAGCGGCTCGGGGATGGCCTCCAGGACGTTGGCGGTGGCGAGGAACACCACGTCGCTCAGGTCCAGCTCGACCTCCAGGTAGTGGTCCCGGAAGGTGTGGTTCTGGGCCGGGTCCAGGACCTCCAGCAGGGCCGCGGCCGGGTCGCCGCGGTAGTCGGAGCCCACCTTGTCGATCTCGTCCAGCAGGACCACCGGGTTCATGGACCCGGCCTCCTTGATGGCGCGCACCAGGCGGCCGGGCAGCGCGCCGACGTAGGTGCGCCGGTGGCCGCGGATCTCCGCCTCGTCGCGGACGCCGCCGAGCGAGACCCGCACGAACTTCCGCCCCATGGCGCGGGCCACGGACTCGCCGAGCGAGGTCTTGCCGACGCCGGGCGGGCCCACCAGGGCCAGCACCGCGCCTCCGCGGCGGCCGCCGACGACCCCGAGACCGCGGTCGTTGCGCCGCTTGCGCACGGCCAGGTACTCGGTGATGCGCTCCTTCACGTCCTCCAGGCCCGCGTGGTCGGCGTCCAGCACCGCCCGCGCGCCGGGGATGTCGTAGGCGTCCTGGGTCGTGGTGTTCCACGGCAGCTCCAGGACGGTGTCGAGCCAGGTGCGGATCCAGCTGCCCTCGGGGGACGCGTCGCTGGACCGCTCCAGCTTCTCGACCTCCTTCAGGGCGGCCTCGCGCACCTTCTCGGGCAGGTCGGCGGCCTCGACGCGGGAACGGTAGTCGTCCGCCTCGTCCTCAGGGTCGCCGTTCAGCTCGGCCAGCTCCTTGCGGACGGCCTGCAGCTGCTGCCGCAGCAGGAACTCGCGCTGCTGCTTCTCCATGCCCTCCTGGACGTCCTTGCGGATGGTCTCCGCGACGTCCTGCTCGGCCAGGTGGTCACGCAGCCACTGCGTGGCCAGCTTCAGCCGGGCGACCGGGTCCAGGGTCTCCAGCAGCTCGATGCGCTGGCTGGTGGTGAGGAAGCCGGAGTAGCCGGCGTTGTCCGCGAGCTGCGAGACGTCCTCGATCTGCTGGACGCGGTCCACGACCTGCCAGGCGCCGCGCTTGCGCAGCCAGCTGGTGGCCAGGGCCTTGTACTCCTTCATGAGCTCCGCGACGGTGCCCGGGGCCTCGGCCGGTGCGGTCTCGGAGAGCTCGGTGCCCTCCACCCACAGGGCGCCGCCGGGGCCGGTCGTGCCGGCGCCGATGCGCACGCGGCTCACCGCGCGGATCACGGCACCGGGATCGCCGTCCGACAGGCGTCCCACCTGCTCGACGGTGCCCAGCGTGCCCACGCCCGCGTAGTCCCCGTCCACCCGGGGAACGAGCAGCACCCGCGGCTTGTTGCCGAGTCCGGGCCGACCGGACCGCTGGGCGGCCTGCGCCGCCTCGACCGCGGCGCGCGCCTCGGCGTCGGTCAGGTCCACCGGCACGACCATGCCGGGCAGGACCACCGAGTCGTCGAGGGGCAGCACGGGCAGGGTGAGCGGCGCGAACGCCGACGAAGACGATTGAGCCATTATCTCTCCCTAAGCAATCAAGTTGAGCTATGCAGACTCAATGCATCTGATGCCCCTGGTGTTCCCCGAGCCGTGTTCGCTCTGAGCGATCGGCCGCGCCGCACGGTGCGCGCCTCCTCCGCCGCCCCCGAGAACCGTTCGCGGGGGCGGCGGCGATAGAGGGGCGTGAGACTCTTCCGCCCCATGAGCCATGAGCCGCCCGGGGACGACGCGCTGATGCGCGCGATCGCCCGGGGCGACACCCAGGCCCTCGCCGATCTGTACGACCGCCATTCCGGATGGCTGCACGCCCGGCTCACGCGGCGCTGCCCGGACCCGGAGACCGTCCGGGAGGTGCTGCAGGACACCTTCATGGCGGCCTGGCGCTCGGCGGGCACCCACGGCGGCGGAGCCGCGGGCGGCTGGTTGTGGGTGATCGCCGCCCGGCGGCTGGCGGACGCCCGCCGCGCCGCGGTGCGGGCCGGCACCCGCGACCTCCTGGCCGCGGAGGAGGCCGGCACCACCCCCTCCGCCGAAGAGCACGTCCTCGCCGGCCTGGAGTACGGCGACGTCGGCGCCGCGCTCGACCGGATCTCCCCCGAACTGCGGGCCGTCCTGCGGGCGACCGTGATCGACGGCCTCACCACGCGGGAGGCCGCGCGCCTGCTCGGGATACCCGAAGGCACCGTCAAGACCCGGGCCTCGCGGGCGCGCCGCGAACTGCGCGCCGCCCTCGCCGCCCTCGGCACCGCAGGAGGAGCCGCATGCTGACCCCCGCCCGGGGACGCCTCGCGTGGCGCACCCCCGGAACCCCGCAGGCGGACCGGACCGGCTGGCACGTGCCGGACGGCACGGCCGCCGCCTACGCCGACGGCACGCTCGCCGACCCCGCCGCCTGGTCGGTGGACAAGCACCTGGAGTCCTGTGCGGCCTGCGCCGCCCGGATCTCCTCGCTGGCCAGGGCGGGCGAGGGCGGAGCGGTCCTCTCCGGGGTCCGGGCCGCGGTGCTCACCGCGGCCACGGGCAGCGTGCCCGCCCCGGAACCGCCGCTCGCGCGGGCGGCCGGGGCCCGGCCCTGGCGCGCCGCCGTCCGGTCCGCGCGCACGCTGCGTCCGGCCTGGGTGGCGTCGGTGCTGCTGACGCTGGCGGTGGCCGTGGCCCTGACGCGTCTGGGCGGGGCGCCGCAGGGACGCCCCTGGCTTCTGGTGCTCGCCCCGGCGCTGCCGCCGGTGGGCGTGGCCCTCGCGTACGGGAGGTACGGCGACCCGGCCCACGAACTGGCCGCGTCGACGCCCTCCGGGGGGCTGCGGCTGCTGCTCACGCGCACCGCAGCCGTGCTGGCGGTGTCCGTGCCGCTGCTGACCGCCGCCGGAGGCGTCCTGGCGGGCACGGGCGCCGCGGTGGCGTGGCTGCTGCCGGGGCTCGTGCTGACCGGGGCCACGCTCGCGCTGGGCAGCTGGACCGGCTGCCACCGGGCCGCCGCCGTGGTGACGGCCGGCTGGCTGTGCGCCGTCGTCCTCTGCGGGCTCCCGACCGGGTCCGCGCCCCTGCTGCTCTCCCCCGCCGCGCAGCCCGCCTGGGCCGCGGCCGGCGCCGCCTGCGCCCTTCTCCTGACCCTTCGCCGTACCGCTTTCGACCACCTGGAGCGCCCATGACGACCGAGCCGACCGTCTCCCTCGACGGTCTGACCGTGAGACATCGCCGGACCACCGCCCTGGACGCCCTCGACCTGCGCGTCGGGCGCGGGGTCCACGGACTGCTCGGGCCCAACGGCGCCGGGAAGACCTCGCTGATCCGGGTGCTCGCCACCGTGGCCGGGTACCGGTCGGGCCGCCTGGAGCTGCTGGGCCACGACCCGGCGACGCAGGCCGGACGCACCGCGATCCGGCGGCGCCTGGGCTACCTGCCGCAGGAGTTCGGCTACTACCCGGGCTTCACGGTGCGCGAGTTCGTGGCGTACGTGGCCTGGCTGAAGGAGATGCCCAAGGCCGCGGTGCCGGCGGCCGTCGACCGCGCGATGGAGCGGGTCGGCGTCGCCGGGCGCGCCGACGTGAGGATCAGGACCCTGTCCGGCGGCATGGTGCGCCGGGTCGGCATCGCCCAGGCCATCGTCAACGACCCCGACCTGCTGCTGCTCGACGAGCCGACCGCCGGTCTCGACCCGGAACAGCGGGTGCAGTTCCGCGCCCTGCTCAGGGAAGTGGGCGCCACGGCGACCGTCCTGGTCTCCACCCATCTCGTCGAGGACGTGGCCACCGCCTGCACGGAGGTGACGCTGCTCGACGGCGGACGGACCGCCTTCCGCGGCACCGCGGCGGAGCTGGCCGCGGCCGGGGACGACGACGCGGCCGGGGACAGCCCGATCGAACGCGGCTACACGGCGGCGCTGCGCCGTCACCGCGGTGCGGCCTCCGGCGTCCGGGAGGCCGCCGTATGAGCGCCCCGGGCACCCTGGCCACCGCTCCCCCGGCGCCTCCCGCCGCGCCCCGTGTCCACCGCGTTCACCGTGTCCATCGCACCGAGCTGCTCCGCGGCTTCGGGGCGTGGACGGGGGCCGCCGTGGCCGGCGGCGTCCTCGTCACCGTCCTGGCCAGGCGGTACTCGCTGGGTGACGACTGGGCGGTGCTCCACGGCGCGCTGCGTGAGGCGGGCCTGCTCCTCGGCGGTCCGCTCGCCCTCGCCGCCGGCTGCTGGCAGGGCGGCCGCGAGCGGCGGCGCGGCACCGGCGACCTGCTCGCCTCGGCCGCGCGGCCGCCGCTGCGCAGGGCGCTGGTCGCGGCCCTGCCGTCGATGGCCTGGCCGGTGCTGGGCTATCTGGCGGCGGTCGGCGTGTGCCTGGCGCTGGTCCTTCCGTACGCGTCCCACGGGCACCCCGCGTGGGACCGGCCGGCCGCGGACGCGGTGGCGCTCGGGGCCCTGGGCGCGCTCGGCTTCGCGGCGGGGCGGGCACTGCCCTGGCGCTTCGCGGCACCGCTGCTCGCGGTCGCCGGGTATCTGCTGCTCGGCATCGGCGCCTACGGCGAGTCGGGGGCCACGGTACTCAGCCCCGCGTACGCCGGCCCCTCCGGTGACGCCCCGGTGTGGTGGGCCGCCCCTCTCGCGGCGGTGTGGTTCGCCGGAACGGCCGCCGCCGCGCTGCTGGCCGGTCACGCCAGGCGGCGGGTGCTCGCCGTCCTGCCGCTGGTCGTCGCCGTCGCGGCCGCGTCCGTCCTGTACCGGAGCGGCGCGGACCTGTGGCGGCCCGACCCCGCCGCGTCCGCGCTCGTCTGCGACCGGGGCACCCCCACGGTGTGCGTCCGCGCGGCGCACGGCTCGGCCCTGCCCGCGGTGCGCGCGGTGGTGGACCGCGTCGACGCCCGGCTGGACGGCGCCCCGGGGGCGCCCGTCCGGTACCGCGAGGGGGGATCGTCGGAGACGGTGCCGCCCGGGGAGGTCCGGTTCCAGCTGTACGGCGGCGTCTTCCGAGGCCGCCTGGGCGACGTCGGCATGCTCTACCGGGACCTCGTGTACGCGGTCTCCTCCTCGGCCGCATGCGAGGGGGACCGAGCCGGAGACCGCGCCTACGCCAACGAGTACGCCGCCCAGGAGTGGCTGCGCCTCGGGCGTCCCCTCTTCCCCGCCGGCCAGGCCGAGAACCGCCTCGCGCGGGCGGCGGCGCAGCGCCTGCGCGCCATGACGGCCGCCGACCGCCGTGCCTGGTTCGGCCGCTACCTGGCCGGCGTCCGGGCCTGCGACGTCGGCGGGGTCCCGGCGCCGTGACCCCCACCGGACCCGTCGAGGAGCCCTCACGATGACGCCAACCCTTCTGCCCCTCTATGTCCGCTCACGCGGTCTGCCCGGCGCCGCCGCCGCGCTGGCCGTCCTCTTCGCCGCCTCCCGCTGGGGCGCGGACTGGCTGGTCAGCCGGCCGTTCTTCGACACCGGCGCCCGCGTCCCGGTGGTCGTCCTCGCCCCGGTCCTCGCGGCGGCCGTCACCGGGATCTCCCTCCACACCCACTCCGGGGAAGTGGACCGTGGCGCCCCGCTGCCCTGGTGGCGGTGGCGGGCCGTGCACCTGCTCGCCCTCACCGGGCCTGCGGTGCTCTGGCTGGGCGCAGCGGTCCCCGGGGACCCGGACCGCTTCGGTGCCCCGACGATGGTCCGGGGCGTCCTCGGCTTCACCGGTCTCGCGGCCGCGGGCGCCGCCGTCCTGGGTGCCCGGCTGAGCTGGCTGCCGCCCGTGCTCTACGGCGGCAGCGTCTACCTCGCGGCTCCCCGCACCCCGGGCGGGGCGGCCGCGGTGTGGGCCTGGTCGATGCAGCCGGGCGCCCAGCCCGCGGCCTGGGCAACCGCCGCCGTCCTCTTCGCGGGCGGCGTCGCGCTGGTGGCCGTCCGGGGGCCGGCCCCGGGCGGCTGCGGGTGAAAAACCCCGTCCGGCCCGGAGGGGTCATCTCATTACCCTGGGTCCATGGACGCGAACGAAGAGGAACGGCCCGTCACGCTCGACCGTCGTGACGGGCCGTACGGGGAGGTCGCGCTCCGGCGCAGGGGCGGCCGCTACGAGATCATCGCCAACGGCACCTTCCTGATGGACACCTCCGACGGCCGCTCGGAACGGCTGCTGGTCGACGCGGCGCTGGACGCCCTCCCGGCGGACCGGGCGGAGCTGTCGGTGCTGATCGGCGGCCTCGGGGTGGGCTTCTCGCTCGCGCGGGCGGCGGCCGAGCCGCGCTGGGCGCGGATCGCGGTGGCCGAGCGGGAGCGGGCGGTGATCGACTGGCATCACGCGGGCCCGCTGGCGGACTTCTCCGAGCACGCGCTCGAGGACCCGCGGGTGAGCGTCGTCGAGGGCGATCTGGTGGCGTACGTGCGGGAGGCGGACGTGACGTACGACGCGCTGTGCCTGGACATCGACAACGGCCCCGACTGGACGGTCACCGAGGGCAACGGGGGGCTGTACGGACCGGAGGGTCTGGCGGCCTGCAGGGAGCGGCTCGAACCCGGCGGCGTACTGGCGGTATGGTCTGCGCAGCCGTCCGCCGCGTTCGACGACGCCTTGAGGTCGGCGCAGTTCACGCAGGTCCGGACCATCGAGATCCCGGTGAATCGGGGCGTTCCGGATGTCGTGCACCTGGCAATCAAACCCGCATAGCCGCGTCGCCGTCCCGCCCCGTACGCTGCTGCGCAACGCAAACGACCATGGGGGACCCCACATGGACAGCACACAGCCGACGACCGCCGACGCCGCAGCGGTGGCGGCCACCCCCGGTGCGCAGCGCCGCGTGCTGGTGGTGGAGGACGACGCGACGATCGCCGACGCCATCGCGGCACGCCTGCGGGCCGAGGGCTTCCAGGTCCGCACCGCGGGCGACGGCCCCGCCGCCGTGGAGACCGCCGCCTCCTGGCAGCCCGACCTCCTCGTCCTCGACGTCATGCTCCCCGGGTACGACGGCCTGGAGGTCTGCCGCCGCGTGCAGGCCTCGCGGCCGGTCCCGGTGCTGATGCTGACCGCCCGCGACGACGAGACCGACATGCTGGTCGGGCTCGGCGTGGGCGCCGACGACTACATGACCAAGCCCTTCTCGCTGCGCGAGCTGGTCGCCCGGGTGCACGTGCTGCTGCGCCGCGTGGAGCGCGCCACGATCGCCGCCCGCGACCCGCGCGGCGCCAACATGCAGCTCGGCGACCTGGAGATCGACAACGCCCAGCGGCGGGTCCGGGTCCGGGGCGCCGACGTGCACCTCACCCCGACCGAGTTCGACCTGCTGGTCTGCCTGGCCCAGCAGCCGCGCGCGGTGCTCTCCCGGGAGCAGCTGCTCGCCGAGGTCTGGGACTGGGCGGACGCCTCCGGCACCCGCACCGTCGACAGCCACGTCAAGGCGCTGCGGCGGAAGATCGGGGCGGAGCGCATCCGTACCGTGCACGGCGTCGGCTACGCGCTCGAGACGCCCACGCCGTGAGCCCCTACAGCGCGCCGCGCCCGCCGAAGCTGCGGGAACGTGCCTGGGCCGCGCTGAGGCCGTACGACCCCTTCCGGTCGATCAAGGCGGCGCTGCAGTACCTGGTGCTCGCCTCCGTGCTGATCACCACGGGCCTGATCTTCGTGGCGATGCACTCCGCGACCGAGATCCGGATCATCACCATCTTCTCGATCATCGCCTCGCTGCTGATCTCGCAGCTGGTGGCGCACGGGCTGACCGCGCCGCTGCGCGAGATGACCTCGGTCGCCAGCGCCATGGTGCGCGGCGACTACAGCCGGCGGGTCACCGCGGTGCGCCGCGACGAGGTCGGCGAACTGGCCGAGACCTTCAACCGGATGGCCGCCGACCTGGAGGCCGTCGACCGGCACCGCAAGGAGCTGGTGGCGAACGTCTCACACGAGCTGCGCACCCCGATCGCGGCGCTCCGTGCGGTCCTGGAGAACGTCGTCGACGGGGTCTCCGAGGCCGACACGGAGACGATGCGCACCGCGCTGCAGCAGGCGGAGCGGCTGAGCCTGCTCGTCGCCCACCTTCTGGACCTCTCCCGCCTGGACAACGGCATCGTGCCGCTGGACGCCAAGCGCTTCGAGGTCTGGCCGTACCTGTCGGCCGTGATCAAGACGGCCGGCCTCGGCCTGAAGGACGCCAGGGCGCACGGCGGCCGGGCGCGCAAAGACGTCCACCTCCACCTGGACGTCTCACCGCCGGAGCTGACCGCGTACGCGGACGCGGAGCGGCTGCACCAGGTGGTCGCCAACCTGATCGACAACGCCGTCAAGCACAGCCCGCCCAGCGGCCGGGTCACCGTCCGGGCCCGGCGCGGCACCGGTCCGGGCAGCCTCGACCTGGAGGTCCTGGACGAGGGCCCCGGCATACCCGAGGCCGAGCGCACCCGTGTCTTCGAGCGGTTCAACCGCGGCACCGCGGGACCGGGCGACGGCGGGACGGGGCTGGGACTGGCGATCGCGCGCTGGGCGGTGGACCTCCACGGCGGACGCATCGCGGTGGCCGAGTCCCCCCGCGGCTGCCGGATCCGCGTCACCCTCCCAGGGTCGGCGACGGCGTCGGCTTGACGCTCCCGCCAGGGCGGACGTTGCCAGAGGCAACCGGACCAGTCGATTCAGGTCCCCATTCCCGCCAAACTCCGCCCCGAAACCGCCTTTCCGATGTGACTTAGGCGACGACTGGCCTCCCCGCCTGCGGGAAACGCTCAGGTAGGCGTAGCCTTTATTTCCGCTGTCCATCACCTTGTGAAGCGGAAGAGGGCGGTTGCCGCCGTGTCGCCACACCCCAGTAGCTCGAGCGTCCCGACCGAAACCGATGGGCAGGGCCAGGGCCCTGCCGCGGGCTTCGGGCCTAACGAGTGGCTTGTCGATGAGATCTACCAGCAGTACCTCCAGGACCCGAACTCGGTGGACCGAGCCTGGTGGGACTTCTTCGCCGATTACAAGCCGGGAGCGGATACGGGTTCCGCAGTCGCCTCGGGCCAGCCTCAGGCGGCCCCCGCAGCGCCTCCGGCCGCTCCGGCCGTGCCCGCTGCCCCCGCACCGGCCGCTCCGGCCCCGGCGCCCGTGACGCCCGCCGCCGCGCCGGCCCCGGCCGCCCAGGCCCCGGCCCCCGCCCCGGCCGCCCAGGCCCCGGCCCCCGCCCCGGCCGCTCCGGCCCCCGCGAAGCCCGCCGTCGAGAAGCCCACTCCGGCGCAGCCGCAGCCGACGGCCAAGGCCGCCCCGGCCACCGAGGCTGCCCAGGGACCCGAGTACGTGACGCTGCGCGGCCCTTCCGCGGCCGTGGCGAAGAACATGCACGCCTCGCTGGAGCTGCCCACGGCCACGTCCGTGCGCGCCGTCCCGGTGAAGCTGCTGTTCGACAACCGCATCGTCATCAACAACCACCTCAAGCGCGCCCGTGGCGGCAAGGTCTCCTTCACGCACATCATCGGCTACGCCATGGTGCAGGCGCTGAAGATCATGCCCGCGATGAACTGGTCGTTCGCGGAGAAGGACGGCAAGCCGACGCTGGTCAAGCCCGACCACGTCAACCTGGGCCTCGCCATCGACCTGGTCAAGCCCAACGGCGACCGCCAGCTGGTCGTCGCGGCCATCAAGAAGGCCGAGACCCTCAACTTCTTCGAGTTCTGGCAGGCCTACGAGGACATCGTCCGCCGCGCCCGCATCGGCAAGCTGACGATGGACGACTTCTCCGGCGTCACCGTCTCGCTCACCAACCCCGGCGGCATCGGCACCGTCCACTCGGTGCCGCGCCTGATGCCCGGCCAGTCGGTGATCCTCGGCGTCGGCTCCATGGACTACCCCGCCGAGTTCCAGGGCACCTCGCAGGACACCCTGAACAAGCTGGGCATCTCCAAGGTCATGACGCTGACCAGCACCTACGACCACCGGGTCATCCAGGGTGCGGCGTCGGGCGAGTTCCTGCGCATCATGAACCAGCTCCTGCTGGGCGAGAACAACTTCTTCGACGACATCTTCAAGGCGCTGCGCATCCCCTACGAGCCGGTCCGCTGGCTCAAGGACATCGACGCCAGCCACGACGACGACGTCACCAAGGCCGCCCGCGTCTTCGAGCTGATCCACTCCTACCGGGTCCGCGGCCACGTCATGGCCGACACCGACCCGCTGGAGTACAAGCAGCGCAAGCACCCCGACCTCGACATCACCGAGCACGGCCTCACCCTGTGGGACCTGGAGCGTGACTTCGCCGTCGGCGGTTTCGCCGGCAAGTCGCTGATGAAGCTGCGCGACATCCTCGGTGTGCTGCGCGACTCGTACTGCCGCACCGTCGGCATCGAGTTCATGCACATCCAGGACCCGCTGCAGCGCAAGTGGATCCAGGACCGCGTCGAGCGCCCGCACACCAAGCCCGAGCGCGACGAGCAGCTGCGCATCCTGCGCCGCCTCAACGCCGCGGAGGCCTTCGAGACCTTCCTGCAGACGAAGTACGTCGGCCAGAAGCGCTTCTCCCTGGAGGGCGGCGAGTCCGTCATCCCGCTCCTCGACGCCGTCATCGACGCCGCCGCCGAATCGCGGCTGGACGAGGTCGTCATCGGCATGGCCCACCGCGGCCGGCTGAACGTGCTGGCCAACATCGTCGGCAAGTCGTACGCGCAGATCTTCCGCGAGTTCGAGGGCAACCTCGACCCGAAGTCGATGCACGGCTCCGGCGACGTGAAGTACCACCTGGGCGCCCAGGGCACCTTCACCGGCCTGGACGGCGAGCAGATCACCGTCTCGCTGGCCGCGAACCCCTCGCACCTGGAGGCGGTCGACCCGATCGTCGAGGGCATCGCCCGTGCCAAGCAGGACGTCATCGGCAAGGGCGGCACGGACTTCACCGTCATGCCGGTCGTGCTCCACGGCGACGCGGCCTTCGCCGGCCAGGGCGTCGTCGCGGAGACCCTGAACATGTCGCAGCTGCGCGGCTACCGCACCGGCGGCACCGTGCACGTGGTGATCAACAACCAGGTCGGCTTCACCGCCGCCCCGGAGTCCTCGCGCTCGTCGATGTACTCCACCGACGTCGCGCGCATGATCGAGGCGCCGATCTTCCACGTGAACGGCGACGACCCGGAGGCCGTGGTCCGCGTCGCGCGGCTCGCCTTCGAGTTCCGCCAGGCGTTCAACAAGGACGTCGTCATCGACCTCATCTGCTACCGCCGCCGCGGTCACAACGAGGCCGACAACCCGTCCTTCACCCAGCCGCTGATGTACGACCTGATCGACAAGAAGCGCTCGGTGCGCAAGCTCTACACCGAGTCCCTCATCGGTCGCGGCGACATCACCCTGGAGGAGGCCGAGCAGGTCCTGCAGGACTACCAGGGCCAGCTGGAGAAGGTCTTCACCGAGGTCCGCGAGGCGACCGCGCCGGCCGCCCCGCAGGAGGAGGAGAACCAGGCCACCGGCCCGGAGTTCCCCGTCCCGGCGGACACCGCGATCAGCCAGGAGACCGTCAAGCGGATCGCGGCCTCCCAGGTCAACATCCCCGAGCGGATCACCGTCCACCCGCGTCTGATGCCGCAGCTGCAGCGCCGCGCGGCCATGGTCGAGGACGACACCATCGACTGGGCCATGGGCGAGACCCTCGCCATCGGCTCCCTGCTGATGGAGGGCACCCCGGTCCGGCTCGCCGGCCAGGACTCCCGCCGCGGCACCTTCGGCCAGCGGCACGCCGTCCTGGTCGACCGGGAGACCGGCGAGGACTACACCCCGCTGCTCTACCTCGCCGAGGACCAGGCGCGCTACAACGTCTACGACTCGCTGCTCAGCGAGTACGCGGCGATGGGCTTCGAGTACGGCTACTCGCTGGCCCGCCCGGACGCGCTGGTCGCCTGGGAGGCCCAGTTCGGTGACTTCGTCAACGGCGCCCAGACCGTCGTCGACGAGTTCATCTCCTCCGCCGAGCAGAAGTGGGGCCAGACCTCCGGCGTCACCCTCCTGCTGCCGCACGGCTACGAGGGCCAGGGCCCGGACCACTCCTCCGCCCGCATCGAGCGCTTCCTGCAGCTGTGCGCGCAGAACAACATGACGGTCGCGGTCCCGACCACCCCGGCGAACTACTTCCACCTCCTGCGGTGGCAGGTCCACAACCCGCACCACAAGCCGCTCATCGTCTTCACCCCGAAGTCGATGCTGCGCCTGAAGGCGGCGACCTCGAAGACGGAGGAGTTCACCTCCGGCCACTTCCAGCCGGTCATCGGTGACAGCACCGTCAAGCCCGAGGACGTCCGCAAGGTCGTCTTCTGCTCCGGCAAGGTCTACTACGACCTCGTCGCCGAGCGCGAGAAGCGTGGTGCCTTCGACACCGCCCTCATCCGCATCGAGCGTCTCTACCCGCTGCCGGGCCTGGAGATCCAGGCCGCCCTGGCCCCGTTCACCAAGGCCCAGAAGTATGTCTGGGCCCAGGACGAGCCGGCCAACCAGGGTGCCTGGCCGTTCATCGCCCTCAACCTGATCGACCACCTCGACCTGGTGCTCGGCGCCGCGCCCGACAACGCCGACCGGCTGCGTCGTGTGTCGCGTCCGTCCTCCTCGTCGCCGGCGGTCGGTTCCGCCAAGCGGCACCAGCAGGAGCAGGAGCAGCTGGTGCACGAGGTCTTCGAGCTCTGAGGCCCGTAGTCCCCGGTACGACGCGCAGGGGCCCCGCACTCGTCGAGTGCGGGGCCCCTGCGCGTACGCCGGCAGGAGGGGCCCCCGGCCCGGGCGGCGGGAGTACCTATCCTGGCCTGGTACGTCATCCTTCGACCCTGATCCGGAGCACCCCTTGTACTTCACCGACCGCGGCATCGAGGAGCTGGAGAACCGGCGCGGCCAGGAGGAGGTCACCTTCGAGTGGCTCGCCGAGCGGCTGCGGGAGTTCGTCGACCTCAACCCCGAGTTCGAGATCCCGGTGGAGCGGCTGGCGACGTGGCTGGCCCGGCTGGACGACGACGAGGACGAGTAGCCGCGAGCGGCGGGACCGCCGGGCTCAGGTGCGGAAGGCGCCGAACCGGACCCCGTCGCCGCAGACGCTGAAGACCGCCGGGGTGCCGTCGGCCGTGGTGACCTCGACCGTACGGGCCACGTCGTCGGGGAGCGCGACCTGCACCCGGGAGGCCTGGACGGGACAGACCTCGCGCGCCGAGGGGGTCCCCTCGACGTTGAGGTCGGTGTAGCGGACGTCGGCGACGGCCGTGGTGCCCCCGCGGAGCTCCACGGCTCCGGTGCCGGCCGCGGAGTTGTCCGCCTCGACGGGGGCGGCCTTGTCCTGGTCGTCCCTCGCGGTGAGGGTCGTGGCGCCGGTCAGCGTGCAGGGGGCGCCCGAGGTGTTGGTGACCTCGACCCGGGCGACCGCGGGCTGCGAGGCGGTCGCGTGGACGGTGGCGGCCAGGAAGCGCACGGCGGTCGTGCCGGCCGTGCAGGCGCTCACCCGGGCGTTCGCGGGGCTCACCTCGGCGGCGGGCCCACCGGTCCCGGTACGGGTGCCGCAGGCGGCCAGGGCGAGGCCCGTCAGGAGCAGGACGGTCGCGGCGGTGGCGGTGGCGGTTCGAGGGCCCATGGGGGATGAGCACATCACCCGGCGCCCGTACGGGCGCTCGCGGCGCGCACGGCGCCGCGCCCCGCGGGGAGGACCTCACCCGTTCGCCGCGTGACCGGCCGCGTCCGGGCGCCGTTCCGCCGCGAACCGCCACCGGGGCGCGCACGGCGCTCCCTTGACTTCCGATCCACGCGATATATCGTGTCTATCGGAGAGACGCGATATGTTGCGTTGTCGGCGTTGACCCGGCGTGCCCGGGTGACCCCAAGGAGGGGCGAAATGAGCGGAACCCCCGGCTCACGGGAGTGGACGGTCACCGAGCCGCACAAGATGGTCTTCGACGCGAGCGTCGACACCCTGCACGTCCGGATCGTCAACGGCGCCGTCAACGTGGTCGGCGTCGACGAGGGCCCGGCCCGGCTGGAGGTGAGCGAGCTCGACGGCCCCCCGCTGATCGTGTCGCACGAGGGCGGCACGCTCACCGTCACCTACGAGGACCTGCCCTGGAAGGGCCTGCTCAAGTGGCTCGACCGCAAGGGCTGGCGGCGGCACGCCGTCGTCTCGCTCGCCGTCCCGCAGCGCACCAGCGTGTCGGTGGGGGTGGTCGGGGCGAACGCCGTGATCTCGGGGATCTCGGACCGCACCGCCGTACGGGGCGTCAACGGCGACATCACGCTGGTCGGCCAGGCCGGCCCGGTGACCGCCGAGACGGTCGCGGGGAACGTGGAGGCCCAGGCGGTCTCCGGCGACCTGCGGGTCAACACCGTCTCGGGCGACCTGACCGTGGTCGAGGGCAGCGGCGCCGCCGTCAAGGCCGACTCGGTCAGCGGCAACATGGTGCTCGACCTGGACCCGCGCAGCGGCGCGGACGTCCGCCTGACCTCGGTCTCCGGGGAGATCGCGATCCGCATCCCGGAGCCTGGGGACGCCGAGGTGGACGCCAACACCACCAGCGGCGACGTCTCCTGCGCCTTCGACGAGCTGCGGGTCAGCGGGCAGTGGGGCGCCAAGCGGATCTCCGGCCGGATGGGGTCCGGCGGCTCCCGGCTCAAGGCCACCACGGTGTCGGGCGCCATCGCGCTGCTGCGCCGCCCGCCCCAGGAGGACCACGGACCCGCGGACGCCGATCCGTTCCGGAAGGACGTCTGAGATGGCCCCCGTCTTCGCCCACGGCCGGCTCCGCCTCTACCTGCTCAAGCTGCTGGACGAGGCCCCCCGTCACGGTTACGAGGTGATCCGGCTGCTGGAGGAGCGCTTCCACGGCCTGTACGCCCCCTCCGCCGGCACCGTCTACCCGCGGCTGGCCAAGCTGGAGAAGGAGGGCCTGGTCACCCACTCCACGGAGGGCGGCCGCAAGGTGTACTCGATCACCGACGCGGGCCGCGCGGAACTCGCCTCCCGCAGCGACGAGATCGCCGACCTGGAGAACGAGATCCGCGACTCCGTCTCCACGCTCGCCGCCGAGATCCGCGAGGACGTCCGCGGCGCCGCGGGCGACCTGCGCCGCGAGATCCGGGCGGCCGCCCAGCAGGCGGCGCACACCCAGCCGAAGTCCTCCCCGGCGGACTGGAAGGAGCAGATGCGCCGCTCCAAGGAGGAGATCCGGCAGGCCCGCGAGGAGGCCCGCACCGCCAAGCGCGCCGCCAAGGAGGCCCAGGACGCCGCACGGGACGAGGTGCAGCGCATCGCGCGCCGCGTCCAGGAGGAGGTCCAGGACCACGTCCGGCGCGGCGACTGGCAGACCGGCGTCCGCGAGGGGCTGGCGGAACTCACCCGGGAGCTCGGCCAGTTCGGCCGCACCTCCACCTCCTGGCCGCCGTATGTGAAGCCCGAGCCCGCCGAGGCGCCCGAGTGGGGGGCGGAGGACGCCGCCGTGACCGAGGACCCTGCCCGCGACCTGGAGCGCCTGCTGGACCGCTTCCGCGACGACGTCCGCGACGCCGCCCGCGACAACGGCGTGGACGCCGAGCAGTTGCGCGAGGTCCGCCGCCATCTGTCCACGGCGGCCGCCCACATCGGCGTCGTGCTGCGCGGCAAGCACAAGGGCCGGGACTAGGGCGTGTCCCATGAATAGCGCCGTCCGCCCGGACGGCGGGGCTCGTGGCGGCTGGTGCGTGCTATCGCAAGGCGGAGGATCGGCCTCGTACTGGACGTACGTGGACGACTCCGACAACGCGGCGTGGGGGCACCCCCGGCCGAAGGCTGGGGGAGTGCCGTGCCTGGGGGCACCTCCCAGCGCCAGCTGGGGGAGCGTCACGAGCCAGGCGGGATTCATCAGACACGCCCTGGCCGCAGGGCCCGGACGGGGTCGTCCCCGATGCGTCCGGGGCCCCGCCGGCGGGGCGGAAGTCCGGACGTCCGGACCCGAGCGGGACCCGTGGCGGAGGACGTAGGGAGTTCCCCGATGCCGCGGCCCCCGCCCGCTGGCAGGCTCTCCGATGCGACGGCACCGGCTCCGGCCGGGCGCCGTCGGGTGCGCGCAGGCCGGCCCAGGGGGAGCCGTGCCCGCGGCCCGGCGGCGGTCCGGCCGGTCGACTTCCCGGTGGCCACAGTGCCGGGGGCCGGGGTGTCCGAGCGGCGGGAATCCCGGTGACCCGATGACGACGGCCGTCCCGCACGGTGCGGGGCGCAGTTCCTGCCCGATCGGACGGAGGCGGTGCCCGTGACGCTCAGGAACGCCCGTGAACCCCGGAGGACCCAGGGCGGCGCCCGGAACGGCGGACGCGAGACGGCCACCGCCGGAACCGGCTCGGGCACGCTCCGCGGGACCGTCGTCCGGCTCGTCGGCATGGTCGCCGAAAGCCTCAGGGGCACGGCAGCCGAGGCACCCGAGGTCGTCGACCTCGACCGGCCGCCCCGCTCCCGCTCGGAGGTCGCCTTGCGCAGGTCCGCCGTCGAGGAATCCCCCCGGGGCAGGATCGCCGGGCGCATGGTGACTCCCCCGACACTCCCCCGGCGGGGCGCACCCGCGGCCCCGCCCGTGCCCCCGCCCGTGCCCCCGAAGGCGACCGGGACGCACGTCCCCCCTCCCCGACGGCATACGCCTGACGGCGTGGGTCACCGGCGACGGGCACGGGGTCACGGTGATCATCCGCAATCCCCACCCGGCCCGTTCCCTGGCCGGGGCCGCGTGGCGGTCCGCCTTCACCGCGGACGGGTCCGCGTCACCGGTGCTCCGCGTCACCGTCCACGGGGTGCCGTACGCCTGGGAGCCGTCCGCCGGGGAGAGCGCCTTCCCCGAGGACGCCGAACTGGCGTGCCGCGCGCAGGGCGGCGACCCCGTCCCGGGGCCCCCCGAGGCCGGGCAGCCGGTGGAGGTCACGCTGCGGGAGGGGCGGCCACCGGTCACCAAGACGCTGTGGACACCGCTGAGCTGACCGCCCGGAGCCTGCTCACCGCACCATGCCGGCCGCCGCCAGCGTACGGGCGAGGTCGGAGCGCGACCGGATGCCGAGCTTGCGGTACACCCGCGTGAGGTGCGCCTCCACGGTCTTGCGGGACAGGAACAGGGTCGAGGCGGTCTCCAGGTTGCTCAGCCCCCCGGCGACGGCGCGGGCTATCTGGAGTTCCTGGGCGGTCAGCAGGTCGGCGAGGGAGACCTGCGCCCGCTGCGGCGCGACGCGGTGTCCGGCCGCCGCCAGTTCGGCCTCCGCCCTCGCGGCCCAGGGACGCGCGCCCAGCGCGCTGAAGGTGGTGAGGGCCGCGAGCAGCGGGACGCGGGCCTCCGCGGGGCGGCGCAACCGCCGCATCACCTCCCCGTGCACCAGAGCCGTCCGCGCCTGGTCGAAGGGCATCTCCCGGCGGGCGTGCGCCCGGTCCGCCGCGGCGAACAGCCGTACCGCCTCGTCCGCGTCGGTCGCCAGCAGACCGCGGCAGCGTGCCGTCGCCGCCTCGGGCCAGGCCAGGCCGGTGGCCCGGGCCCGCTCGTCGAGCCAGTCGGCCAGGCCGGCCGCCCGGTCGCGGTTCCCGCCGCGGACGTGCGCCTCCGCCAGGTCGGCCACGAAGGTCAGCATGTTGGGATTGCCCAGCCCGCAGTCCTCGGCGAGCGCGAAGGCCCGCTCCAGATGGCGAACGCACTCGTCCGGGTCACCCGCGGTGAGTGCCGCCGAGCCGAGGGCCCCGAGAGCCAGGACTTCCAGGCCGTGCGTCACCGGCCAGCCGTTCCGCTCCCGATAGGCCGCGATGTGCCGCTCGCAGCCCTGGCGGTCGCCGCGGCGCCCGTCGATACGGGCGAGCAGGATGGCGGCGTAGCTGCCCATGGTGACCTGGCCCAGCTCGCGTGCCCAGCGGACGGCCTCGACGGCGTCGGCCCTCGCCGCCGCCCAGTTCCGCCAGCTCTCGGCCTCGCACCGGCCGGCCAGGGCGTAGGCGAGCAGTCCCACCGAGGCGCCGCGCCGGATCCGCTCGACGACCTCGCCGAGCAGGGAGGCCGCGGCAGCGTCCTCGTCGGCCCAGGAGAGGGCCTCGCCTATCTGCACCGTCAGTTGCTGCAGCTCGGGGGTGACGGCCTCGGGAAGGGCCGCCCGCTCCCGCAGCAGCAGTTCCCTGCCTTCCCGCACCTGGCCGGCCAGCGCCATGGTGGCACCGAGCAGGGCACCGCCCAGTCGTGGCCGCCGTCCCGGTGCGCCGTGCCCGTCACCGCCGGTTCCGGAGGGGGCCGTCCCGGCCGTCCCCTCGGTGAACTCCGCGCAGCGGCGGGCGAGATCGAGCGCGAGGCCGGTCTGCCCGGACATGGCGGTGGGCAAGGTGGCTGCGCCGTACAGCACACCGGCGCGGTGCGGGTCGACGGCGCGCACGCTCTCGGCGGCCGACACCAGGACGCGGTGCGCGCGCCCGGGATCGCCCAGCCAGGCGTGCGCCTGTCCGCGGACCAGGTCGATGTCCGCGGTGAGGCGGAGGTCCGGACTCCACCGCAGCGCCTCCTCGCACCAGTGGACGGTCTTGCGCGCGGCGCCGCTGTGGAAACCGTCGACCGCCGCGTTGAGCAGGCGCACCGCCCGGTCGGACGGCGCCGGAGACAGCTCGGCGGCCCGGTGCCAGGTCTCCGCGGCGCTGCCCGGCGCACCACGCCGCCTCGCCTGTTCGGCCGCGTCCGCCAGTGCCCTGGCCACCTGTTCGTCGGGCCCCGTGGCGGCCGCCGCGAGATACCAGGCCCGGAGCTCGGGAGGAGCGCAGTCGGCCAGGACCCGGTACATCCGCAGCCGTCGCGCCGGCGGGCATCCGTGCAGCACCAGCCCCCGCAGCACGGGGTGGCGCAGCCGGTACCCGGATCCCGGTTCGAGGACGACGAGGCCGGCGGCCTCGGCCGGCTGCAGCGCTGCCGTCGACAGACCCACCGAGGCCAGCACCGTCTCGAAGACGGTGCCGTCCCCCGAGCGGCTCGCCGCCAGGTAGGTCAGCGCCTCCCGGGCGGCCGGGGGCAGTGCCCGCAAGGGTCCCCGCCAGGCGCGTTCGACCAGCGGGCGGGGGCTGGACCAGGCACCGGCCAAGGGATCCTCTGCCTCGTCCGCCGACGGATCCGGAGCGTGCCTCCTGTCCCGCAGCAACGCGGCGTACTCGACCAGTACGAGGGGGTTCCCGAGGCTCAGCTCCACCAGCCGGGCCACGGCGGCGTCCTCCGGATCGAGCCCCATGCCCAGGAGCAGCTCCGCGCAGGCGGCGCCGTCCAGGCCGGACAGGGCCAGCCCGGGCACGCCGGCCCAGCCCGTCTCCGGTTCGGCGCCGTGCCGGGTCGCCATGGCCAGCAGCACGCGCTCCCGCTCGAGCCGGCGGGCCACGAACTGCAGCACGTGCCGGGAGGACGAGTCCGCCCACTGCAGGTCGTCCACGAGGACGAGCAGCGGTTCGGCATCCCCGGCCGCGGCCAGGACGCCGAGGGCACCCGAGCACACCGCGTACAGGGTGGGCTCCGCCGGCTCCGACAGCGCCAGGCAGCCTTCGAGCGCGCGCCGCTGAGGCGGCGGCAGCTCCGCGAAGTGTGCGCGCAGTGGGAGCAGGACGTCGGCGAGTACGGAGTACGGAAGCACCGCCTCGGACTCCACGCCGCGCGCCCGCAGGACCCGCCCCGCGTGACCGCGCGCCGCGTAGGCCAGCAACTCGCTCTTGCCGACCCCCGGCTCGCCGGTCAGCAGGACGGCCCCGCCCCGTTCCGGGAGCCCGGCCAGCAGACCGTCCAGCTCCGCGCGCTCCCGCGCCCGGCCGAACAGCCGCAGTCCACCCGGTGCGTCATCCCCACCGGTCCCCCCGGCACTTCCGGTCCCCACCGCGTTCTCCGTGTCCATCGCCCCACCCCGAAGTCTCCGGCCACCACGTCGCGGACCAGATTGCCGCAGTCCTTGTGATGCCGCAGCCACCGGGATGGTGGGCCCTGGCGTGCGGTGACGATCGGGGACGTCCCGGGCGGCGCCGCGCCGGTGTGGCTGCCGGCGCACGTACTGCTCTCCCGGCGTTCCCAACGGCCTTGGGCCCGGGGCCCGCTGAGGCCCGCGGACCCACGCGCCGGGCCTCAGACCGTCAGGACGACCTTCCCGAACAGGTCCCCGCCCGCCATCTTCTCGAAGCCCTCGCGGGCCCGGTCCAGCGGCAGCACGGTGTCGATGACCGGGCGCACCCCGGTGACGGCGCAGAAGCTCAGCAGGTCCTCCAGCTCGTCCTTGGTGCCCATGGTCGAGCCGACGACTTTCAGTTCCAGGAAGAAGATCCGGTTGAGCTCCGCGGCCTTCGGGTTGGGCCCGGAGGTCGCGCCGGAGATCACCAGCGTGCCGCCGGGGCGCAGCGACTTGACCGAGTGGGACCAGGTCGCGGCGCCGACGGTCTCGATGACCGCGTCCACGCGCTGCGGCAGCCGGGCGCCCGGCTCGAAGGCGGCGTCGGCACCGAGGTCCTCGGCGCGCCCCCGCTTGGCCTCGTCGCGGCTGGTGGCGAAGACCCGCAGGCCCGCGGCCTTGGCCAGCACGATGGCGGCGGTGGCGACGCCGCCGCCCGCGCCCTGGACCAGGACGGAGTCACCGGGGCGCACCCCCGCGTTGGTGAAGAGCATCCGGTAGGCGGTCAGCCAGGCCGTGGGCAGGCAGGCGGCCTCCTCGAAGGAGAGCTCCTTCGGCTTGGGCAGCAGGTTCCAGGTGGGCACGGAGACCTTCTCGGCGAAGGTGCCCTGGTACTTCTCGGTGAGGATGCTGCGCGGCTCGTCGGGGCCCACCCCGTGCCCGCTCAGGCCGACGACGGGGTAGACGACGACTTCGTTGCCGTGCTCGTCGATCCCGGCGGCGTCGCAGCCGAGGATCATCGGCAGGCTCTCCTCGCCGAGCCCCACCCCGCGCAGCGACCACAGGTCGTGGTGGTTCAGGGAGGCGGCCTTGACGGTGACGGTGCTCCAGCCGGGCCGTGCCTCCGGCTCGGGGCGCTCCCCGAGTTCGAGGCCGCTCAGCGGCTGGTCGCGGTCGATTCGGGCGGCGTAGGCAGCGAACATGACCTTGACGCTAGCGCCGCGCGGTGCCCCGGCGTAACCGCACGGGGATGTGACACGCGCCGCGCGGTGCGGTGCCCCCGACCGGCGGGCACCGCGCCGCGCGGGCGGCGTGGTCTGCGGGCGTACGGCGCGCTCAGCGCCGGGCGACGCCCTCGGCGCGTGCGGCCGCGGCCACGGCGGCGGAGACCGCGGGGGCCACGCGCTCGTCGAAGGGCGAGGGGATCACGCAGTCGGCGGACAGTTGGCCGTCCACGACGGCGGCCAGCGCCTCGGCGGCGGCGATCTTCATGCCCTCGGTGATCCGGGAGGCCCGCACCTGCAGCGCGCCCGCGAAGATGCCGGGGAAGGCGAGCACGTTGTTGATCTGGTTCGGGAAGTCGCTGCGCCCGGTGGCGACGACGGCCGCGTACCTGTGCGCCACGTCGGGGTGGATCTCCGGCGTGGGGTTGGCCATCGCGAAGATGAAGCAGCCCTTCGCCATGGTGGCCACGGCCTCCTCCGCCACGGTGCCGCCGGAGACGCCGATGAAGACGTCCGCACCCGCGAGCGCCTCCTCCAGGGTCCCGGTGAGCCCGGCCCGGTTGGTGTACGTGGTGAGCTCGCGCTTGGCGGAGTTCAGGTCCTCGCGGCCCGCGTGCACCACGCCCTTGCGGTCGGTGACGGCGACGTCCCCGATGCCGGCCTCGACGAGGATCTTGGCGATGGCGACGCCCGCGGCACCGGCCCCGGAGATCACCGCGCGCAGTTCGCCCAGCGCGCGCCCGGTCAGCCGGGTGGCGTTGCGGAGCGCGGCGAGCGTGACGACGGCCGTGCCGTGCTGGTCGTCGTGGAAGACCGGGATGTCCAGGCGCTCCTGCAGCTTGCGCTCGATCTCGAAGCAGCGGGGGGCGGAGATGTCCTCCAGGTTCACCCCGCCGAAGGAGGGTGCGAGGCGCACGACGGTGTCGACGATCTCGTCCACGTCGGTGGTGGCGAGCGCGATCGGGACCGCGTCCACGCCGCCGAACTGCTTGAAGAGGATCGCCTTGCCCTCCATCACCGGCAGGGACGCCTCCGGGCCGATGTCACCGAGGCCCAGCACCGCCGTACCGTCCGTGACCACGGCCACGACCTGGGACTTCCACGTGTAGTCGTGGACCAGCTCGGGCTGCTCGGCGATGGCGGTGCACACCCGGGCCACGCCCGGCGTGTAGGCGAGCGACAGGTCGTCGGCGTTCCGCACCGGGACGGTGGCGGTCACCTCCATCTTGCCGCCGCGGTGGAGGGCGAACACCGGGTCCACGGGGCTTTCCGGGCCGTCGCTGTCGGCGCTCTCCGCGTGATCGGTGCTGTCGGTGCTGTCCGTGCCGTCGGTGCGAGGATTGACAATCTCCGCTGCCACTGTTGACCCCTTTGTCCGAATTGTCTATGAGGGTACTACCCCCTACAACAGGGGATAGGTGGGCTCGGCTTCCGTACACCCGGACTCGAGTGGTCCCGGGCGCGACGGAGGCCAGGCGCGCCGCACGCACGCCGAGGGGCCCCCGGTGAGGGGTAAGGGTCTGTTGTACCGGAAGACGGTTTCCGCTGACGAGTCTGTGCGCCGCACCACGGTGTCGCACATCGGGAACTTCTGCGCACAACGCAACAAGTCGTCCGAATAGCGGGACAAGGAAAGTGATGCACGCAACTTCGCAGCACGGCCCCATCACGGTCCGGCCTTGGTGTACCGGCCTGGTGGGGGGCCAGGGGATCGCCCGTTATGCGATTTTGACACATCCGGACACCCAAGAGGACGTGTCCGGATGGCAAGATGCGGAGATCACACGCGTTCACGACACCCGAACGTGTGTACCCGGAAGATCGGCTGCTCCCAGGATTCCCCGCAGGAGGAACCAGCAATGACCGCACGTACCACCCGTCGCTCGACCGTGACGAGCCGCTTCGCCGCGGTCGGAGCGATCGCGGTCGCCGGCGCCCTCGTCCTCACCGGTTGCGGCGACCAGACGGACAAGGGCGGCTCCTCGTCCGCGTCGAGCGACGCATCCAAGGCGCCCCTCTTCGACAAGCTGCCGAAGTCGGTGCAGTCGGCGGGCGTGCTCAAGGTCGGCTCGGACATCGCGTACCCGCCGGTGGAGTTCGTCAAGGACGGCAAGAACGTCGGCATCGACCCGGACCTGGCCGACGCGATGGCCAAGCAGCTCGGCGTGAAGGTCGAGTTCAACAACGGCACCTTCGACACCCTGCTCACCGGTCTGCGCGCCAAGCGCTACGACATGGTGATGTCCGCGATGAGCGACACCAAGGACCGCCAGGAGGGTGTCGACTCCTCCACGGGCAAGAAGGTCGGCGAGGGCGTCGACTTCGTGGACTACTTCACCGCGGGCTCCTCGATCATCGTGAAGAAGGGCAACCCGGAGGGCGTCAAGTCGCTCGCCGACCTGTGCGGCAAGAAGGTGGCCGTGCAGCGCGGCACCACTTCCCAGGACCTGCTCAAGGCCCAGAAGTGCGACAAGCCGATGTCGATCCAGGCCTTCGACACCGACACCGAGGCGCAGACCCGCCTGAAGGCCGGCGGCGTCGTCGCCGACGTCTCCGACTTCCCGGTCGCCGCGTACGCCGTGAAGACCTCCGGCGGCGGCAACGACTTCGAGCTCGCCGGCGAGCAGGTCGAGGCCGGCCCGTACGGCATCGCGGTCGCCAAGACCAACACCGAGCTGCGCGACGCGCTGCAGGCCGCGCTGACCGCCGTCATCAAGGACGGCTCCTACACCAAGGTCCTGGAGAAGTGGGGCGTCACCGACGGCGCCGTCACCGAGGCCAAGATCAACGGCGGCTCCTGAGTCACGACAGCAAGAGGCTTCCCTCCATGTCCGAAGCGAATGACAAGGTCCCGGCCGGCACCCCGGCCGGGACCCCGCCCGCCGAGGCCTCCCGCCCGGAGGCCATCAAGGCGATCCCCGTACGGCACTACGGCCGCTGGATCTCGGCGATCCTGGTGCTCGCCGTGCTCGGGCTGCTGGTCAACGCGTTCGCCAACGCGAACGTGAACTACGGGGCGATCCCGGACTTCCTGTTCGATTCCGCGGTGCTCAAGGGCCTGCGGAACACGGTCGTCATCACCGTGGTCTCGATGGCGCTGGGCCTGGTCCTGGGCATCGTGCTCGCGGTGATGCGGCTGTCGAAGAACCCCGTGACCTCCTCGGTGGCCTGGGGCTACATCTGGTTCTTCCGCGGCACCCCGGTCTACGTCCAGCTGCTCATCTGGTTCAACCTGGCGCTGATCTTCCCGGTCATCAATCTCGGCTTCTACAAGGACGAGATGAACCAGTTCATGACCCCCTTCATGGCCGCGCTGCTCGGCCTGGGTCTGAACGAGGCCGCGTACATGTCCGAGATCGTGCGGGCCGGCATCCAGTCCGTCGACGAGGGCCAGACCGAGGCGTCGCACGCGCTGGGCATGACCCAGGGCCAGAACCTGCGCCGTGTGGTGCTGCCGCAGGCGATGCGGGTGATCGTCCCGCCGACCGGCAACGAGTTCATCAACATGCTGAAGACCTCGTCGCTGGCCGCGCAGGCCGCCCAGTACGCCGAACTGCTGCGCTCCACCACCGACATCGGCAACACCACCGGTGCCACCGTGGAGATGCTCTTCCTCGCCGCGGTCTGGTACCTCGTCCTCACCTCGGTGTTCTCGGTGGGCCAGTACTACCTGGAGCGCCGTTACGCCCGCGGGACGACCCGCAACCTGCCGCCCACCCCGTGGCAGCGGGTCAAGGCCAACCTGGGCACCTTCCGCCGCCCGGAGGTGGCACGATGACCGACTTCAGCAA
Organism: Streptomyces sp. NPDC006207; assembly: GCF_040613835.1. Taxonomy (NCBI): domain Bacteria; kingdom Bacillati; phylum Actinomycetota; class Actinomycetes; order Kitasatosporales; family Streptomycetaceae; genus Streptomyces; species Streptomyces sp. NPDC006207. The sequence goes on from NZ_JBEXSX010000003.1 coordinate 271,570, forward strand.
GGGCACCGGCGCCCACCCGATGGTCAAGGCCGAGGCGGTGCACAAGCACTTCGGCCTGGCCCACATCCTCAAGGGCATCGACCTGGAGGTCGCCCCGCGTGAGGTGTTCTGCCTGATCGGCCCGTCGGGCTCGGGCAAGTCCACCTTCCTGCGGTGCATCAACCACCTGGAGAAGATCAGCGGCGGCCGACTCTCGGTCGACGGCGAGCTGGTCGGCTACCGGCAGAAGGGCGACAAGCTCTACGAGCTCAAGGACCGCGAGGTCGCCGCGAAGCGCCGCGACATCGGCATGGTCTTCCAGCGCTTCAACCTCTTCCCCCACATGACCGCGATCGAGAACGTGATCGAGGCTCCGGTGCGGGTGAAGAAGGAGGCCAAGGCCGTCGCCCGCGAGCGCGCGCTGGCCCTGCTGGACCGGGTCGGCCTGCGCGACAAGGCCGGGCACTACCCCGCCCAGCTCTCCGGTGGTCAGCAGCAGCGGGTGGCCATCGCCCGCGCGCTGGCGATGGAGCCGAAGCTGATGCTCTTCGACGAGCCCACCTCCGCGCTCGACCCGGAGCTGGTCGGCGACGTCCTGGACGTCATGCGGGGCCTCGCCGAGGACGGCATGACGATGATCGTGGTCACCCATGAGATGGGCTTCGCCCGCGAGGTCGGCGACGCCCTGGTCTTCATGGACGACGGCGTCGTCGTCGAGTCCGGCCACCCGCGCGACGTGCTCACCGACCCGCAGCACGACCGCACCAAGGCCTTCCTCTCCAAGGTCCTCTGACCGCGCGTGCGTGAGGGGCGGCGCCGATCGGCGCCGCCCCTCACGCGTTCCCCCGCTGCGGGGTACGGATCACTTCAGCCCGAGGACGATCGCATCCGACACCGAACGCCAGACCTCCCGGGCCTCGCCGAAGCCGGCCTCCCGCAGGGCCGCGGCGTGCCAGGCCGGGGGCAGCTCGTCGCCGTCGGCGTGGGAACCGTAGATCACGAACCGCTCCTCGGTGGGACCGGCCAGCACGGGGTCGGCCTTGGCGGTGGCCCACCACTGCTCCCAGTCCAGCACGCCCTCCGCCCTCCGCCGCTCGCGGCGGGCCCGGTCCAGCTCGCGCACGGCCGCGTTGAGCCGCGGCGTCGAGGCGTCGGGCATGTGGTCGGCGTTGAGGAACACCCCGCCGTCGCGCAGCAGGCCGGCCAGCGTCCCGTACAGGGCCTCGAGCGGCCCGGGCTTCAGCCAGTGCAGGGCGGTCGCGGTGAGCACGGCGTCGTAGGTGTCGTACGGCAGGGCCTGCGGCCAGTGCGGGTCGCGCAGGTCGGCGGTGACGAACTCGATCCTGCGCTCGCCGGCGAAGTGGCCGCGGGCGATCGCCAGCAGCGCCGGGTCGAGGTCCACGCCGGTCGACACGGCGTCCGGGAAGCGCCGCAGCAGCCGGTCGGAGATGCTGCCCGTGCCGCAGGCCAGGTCCAGCACCCGGGGTGCGGGGCCGACCAGCGCCTCCACCATGTCGAGCATGACCCGGAACCGCTCCTCGCGGTCCGGCAGGTACCACTCCTGCTGCCGGTCCCAGCTGTCCTGCCAGGCCTGCCAGTCGGTCACCGCCGCAGTGGTGTCGGACATACGGTTCCCCTCCAGTCGTAATACCCTTAGAGCAAGAGCAGTCATTACCGACCTTAGAGCGCACGCGTAAGGACTACAAGTGGAACTCGCCTATTACTCCGACTACGCCGTGCGCCTGGTGAACAGCGAGGAGCCCGAGCGCGGCCTCGACCATCTGACCTCGGTCGATGCCGTGCGCGAGCTGTTCGGTCCGGCCAGCCAGGCGGCGGGCCGCGTGGGCGACGCCGACGTACAGCGGCTGCGCACCGTCCGGACCCGGCTGCGCGGCGTCTTCGAGGCCGCCTCCGAGGGCGACGAGGTGCGCGCCGTGGACCTGCTGAACGCACTGCTGCTGGAGTTCCCGGTCAGCCCGCAGATCTCCGGCCACGAGTACCTCGACGAGAGCGGCCGGCCGGACTGGCACATGCACCTCGCCGAGCACGCGGCCACGGCGACCGCCTCCTACGCCGCGACCGCCTGCATGGGCCTGGCCTTCCAGCTCACCGACCTCGGTGTGGACCGGCTCGGCATCTGCCAGGCCACTACGTGCCGCAACGCCTACATCGACACCTCGACCAACCGGTCCCGCCGCTACTGCTCGGACCGCTGCGCGACCCGCGCCAACGTCGCGGCCTACCGCGCCCGCAAGCGCCTGGAGAACGAGCGGTCCGCCCTGAGCGGCCTGACGCAGGACACCAGCCAGCCCGCCACGCCGGCCGCCGACCGCTGAACCTCGCGCGGCGGCCGGAAGCGCCCGCGTCCCCGGGCGAGCACCAGCTCGTCCGGGACGGTGCCGAACTCCCTGCTGTCGTTCTCCACGAAGGTGTTGTCGCCCAGCACCCACCAGCCGCCCTCGCGCCGCTCCACGGCGCGTTTGACGATCAGCAGGTCCTGCTGGAGCGGATGGCGCAGCACCACCACGTCACCCTCGCGGACCTCCGCGGCACTCCTGACGTGCTGCACCAGCAGCCAGTCGCCGTGCTGCAGCGTCGGCACCATCGACGGACCTGTCACCTCGACCAGCTGGTACGGCACTCTCCTCCTCTGCCCAAGCCCGGGCTCACGCATGCTCAGCCTCCTCCTCCATGCTCCACCAGCCCAGGGTGACACCAGACTTTTGTCCTAAGCACCAAGGGGCACCCGAGAAAACCACTCGACAGGGGAGTAATCTCCCTGGTGGAAAGACGATCACGAGGAAGGACAGTCATGCTCGCTCGCCTGTTCGCGCCCAAGGTCAAGGTCAGCGCCCACTGCGACCTGCCCTGCGGTGTCTACGACCCGGCCCAGGCCCGCATCGAGGCGCAGTCCGTCAAGGCGGTCCAGGAGAAGTACCAGGCCAACGAGGACCCGCACTTCCGGGCCCGCGCCATCGTCATCAAGGAGCAGCGCGCGGAGCTCGTCAAGCACCACCTGTCGGTGCTGTGGAGCGACTACTTCAAGGCGCCGCACTTCGAGAAGTACCCGCAGCTGCACCAGCTCTTCAACGACGCGCTGAAGGCGGGCAGCGCCGCCAAGGCCTCGACCGACCCGGCGACCGGCCAGAAGCTGCTCGACCTGATCGACCAGATCGACGCCATCTTCCAGGAGACGAAGAAGGCCTGACCTGGCGTCGGCGCACCGCGCCCGGTCCGGGCGGCCCCGCAGGGGCCCGCGCGGACCGGGCGCGGTCGTACGCGCCCCCCGATCGGACCGTGACCTCAGGACAGCGCTTCCCGGCGCGCTTTGAATGGGCGCCATGCCGCTGCGCTCCCCCCGGACCTCACGCCCCCGCGCCCTGGCCGCACTCGGCCTGGTGGCCGCGCTGACCGCCGGTGGTCTCGCCGACGCGGTCGCCCTGGCACCCTCCGCGCACGGGGCGGACCCGCCCCTCCCCCTCCGGCGGCGCCGGCACGCTCCCGGACGCACCGCCCGCCCAGCCGCCGCCGTACGGACCCCCCGGGCCGGAGGCAAGTGACGGCCCGGGGGGGGCGCTTCCGCGGGGTGCCGGCGCGCCACCCCCGAGCCGTCACTCGCGCTCCCGCGTGCGCGAAGGCACGCGCTCCGGAAGGGCGGGGGCAATACCGCGGAAGTCCGTGTGCGGGGGGACCGGGCTTTGATGGACTCGCCCCCGTGGCGGTTCCGCTCCCGAGGCCCGGGGTGAAGGTGCAGGTGAGGGGGTGTGGGTCCGGGCCGGGTGGGTGGGGCCGCTGTAGACTCGATCTCACTCGTACGGGTCAACCGACGTGCTAGCAGGAAGAATCCATCCCGTGGTGAACGCACTGCAGG